>CAYZCC010000203.1:1158-3889 GCA_964476805.1 uncultured Desulfobacula sp. | reverse complement strand
TTTCAGATACTATAATTGTGAACGGAAGCATTCTGCACTGGACAAGCAAACCCCGCGCTCAGGTTGCTTCCCAGCATTGCCCTATCCTCCAGACTGGTGGCAGATCGCATTTCCCACTTAAGAAATTCAGTTCCGTGGTCTAAGATTGGGGGTAGGCACAAAACATATCTTAAGATATTTATAAAAAATTTAAAATAGATTTTAGTTTTTTTCAAGTTTTGGTTTAAGATTCATTTCAGGCAACATTGATATTTGCCATCGCAGAGAACAAAACAATTGAAAAAAGAAAAAATATAATCTATGATCCTTTCAATTAAAAATATGTATATTACAAAACCTGGAAGTGGGGCAAATAGATGAAAAAAATTAAATATCTTTTATGGCTGATTATTCTGATAGCTCTTGGAATTTTATTTTACCAGAATTTAGACTATTTTATCGCAAAACAGGCCTTGAAATTTGACCTGAAAATTTTTTCATGGAACTGGACAACACCAGAACTTCAAAATATAGCCTTTTTTGCAATTTGCTTTTTTTTAGGGTTTATTGCTGCCGGCTATAAGTGGATGATACTCCGTTTTAAGTTTAAAAATGCGTTTAAAACAAAAAATGCTTCCATCGCATCCTTAAAAGAGCAGCTCAATAGTTACAGAGCTGAACTGACCGTATTAAAACATGATCCCAACCTGAAAAAAGATTTAGAACAAAAACCAGAAAATCCTGAAAAAAAGAGTGATAAAACAGACACTCCTGACTGATCGTTATAACCAGAACCGCACATGAGCGAAAAAAAAAATACTCCCATGATGGAGCAGTATCTATCCATTAAGGAGTCCTATAAAGATTCAATCCTTTTTTACCGCATGGGAGATTTCTATGAAATGTTTCATTCCGATGCAAAAGAGGCCGCCTCCATACTGGAAATTACATTGACATCAAGGAATAAAAATGATGCCTCCCCTGTTCCCATGTGCGGGGTCCCTTACAAAGCGGCTGATAACTACATTGCAAAACTTATTCATAACGGCTGCAAGGTTGCTGTGTGCGAACAGATGGAAGATGCTACCGCTACCAAAGGACTGGTTAAAAGAGAGGTCACCCGGGTCATTACTCCTGGCATGATTTTAAATGAAGAGCTGCTGGATAAAAAATCCAATAATTTTCTTCTTGCCCTGTCAAAAACAAATCAGTTTTCAGCGATTGCCTATATTGATATATCCACGGGTACATTTAAAACCACCCAGGTTGAACACTCACAGTCAAAATTCCCCCGGAGTTTAATTGATGAAGCTTTAAAGGTTGACCCAAAGGAGATTCTGCTGCCTTCCACCTTTGAAAAGGATCCTGTGTATAAATATATTGTTCAGACCTTTAGGGGAAGACAGATAACCTATCTTGACAAAGATGAGTTTCATCCTGAAGAGGCCAGGGAAAAACTTTTAGAAAAATTTAAAGTCAGAAGCCTTGAAGGGTTTGGAATGGAGAATCTTCCTGCATCCATATCTGCTGCGGGTGCGATTCTTTCCTATGTCCAGGATACCCAGATGCAGGATACTCAACATATATTTCAAATCTCCTCCTATGATCTCAAAAACTTTCTTGTCATTGATGACCGATCCTGTAAAAATCTTGAACTTCTTGCCAATATTCAGACACTGGATAAAAAAGGGAGCCTGATCCATGTGCTTGACAGAACTGTGACAGCCATGGGTTCAAGATTGATTAAAAATCTGATCAGATACCCATTGATTGACCCCCAAAAAATATGTCAGCGGCTGAACTGCATTGAAGAGATAACAAAGGCGTCTCATATCCACCAGTTGATTGTAAACCACCTCAAATCTGTCTATGACCTTGAACGCCTTGGAAGTAAAATTTCCATGGGGCAGGGAAATGCAAGAGATTTGATTGCCCTGAAAAACTCTCTACAGAAGATTCCTGTGCTGTTTAAGGAGCTTGCTCTGTTTAAAAGCCCCCTGCTCAATGGAAACAATCTTGAAAACAGAAGCAGTCTCTTAAAAGAGATGCATCTGCTGACCGGTTTTATTGAAGAGGCCATAAGAGACGATGCCACCCATCTTTTAAATGAAGGCGGTCTGATAAAGGACGGCTACAGTCCTGAACTCGATGAACTGCTGTCAATATCAAGGAGTGGCAAATCATGGATTGCAAAAACTGAAGCCAAAGAGAGAGAGACAACCGGGATTTCTTCTCTTAAAATTAAATATAATAAAGTATTCGGCTATTTTATAGAGGTGTCAAAATTACAGTCTAAACAGGTTCCTGAGCACTATATAAGAAAACAGACACTGGTGAATGCTGAACGATTTATTACCGATGAGATGAAACAGGTTGAGTCCACTATTTTAAATGCACAGGATAAAAGATGTGCCCTGGAGTATAAAATATTCTGCTTTGTCCGGGATAAGATAATTTCAAAAGCGGATATGATTCTTAAACTGGCAGATTTCATCGCTCATATTGATGCCTTTCAGGGACTTGCAAAGGCCGCATCGGAAAACGCCTATACAAAACCTGTTATAAACAGTGACAATCAGATTTCCATTGAAGAGGGGCGACATCCTGTGGTGGAAAAACTTATTCAAGGTGAAAGATATGTCCCCAACTCCATTGAAATGGATGATACAACCAATCAGATGCTCTTAATCACAGGTCCGAATATGGCAGGCAAATCCACTGTGTTAAGACAGGTCGCCCTGACCGTTTTAAT
>CAYZCC010000203.1:0-1148 GCA_964476805.1 uncultured Desulfobacula sp. | reverse complement strand
GGATCATTTGTTCCTGCCGGCAAAGCCTCTATCTGTATCATCGACAGGATATTTACAAGGGTAGGCGCCCTGGACAACCTCTCATCGGGTCAGAGTACTTTTATGGTGGAGATGGAAGAGACCGCCAACATTATTAATAATGCCACACCAAGAAGTCTTGTTATCCTTGATGAGATAGGAAGAGGGACCAGTACATTTGACGGCATGAGTATTGCGTGGGCTGTTGCTGAATATCTTCACGATCTTGATAAAAAAGGGGTGAAAACTCTTTTTGCCACACACTACCACGAATTAACAAAACTTGAAAAAATAAAACCCAGATTTAAAAACTTTAATATTGCTGTTAAAGAGTTCAATGATAATATTGTATTCCTCAGAAGAGTGGTAAAAGGAGGAACCAATAAAAGCTATGGAATTCAGGTTGCACGGCTTGCCGGTATCCCGGATGTTGTAATCAATAATGCAAAACAGATATTGTCCGGTATTGAACAAAAAAAGAGTCCAGATATTATAGGACACCCCCCCCAAAAAAGAACCCGGAAAAAGGGTAAAAAGAAAAAAGCGGGAGATAAAAACCAGATGGAACTTTTTAATAACCAGGAGCAGTCCATTAAAAAAATGTTAGAAAAAATTGATATTTCAAGTATAACTCCCCTTGAAGCATTGAACCTGTTAAACGACTTAAAAGCAAAACTATGAAATAGAAATGATTAACTCCAGAACACATATATTTTTACTGGTTCTCTTTTTAATTCTTTCTTTTTCTGCCACGCTTATTCTTACTGAACCCAGTGAAGCCAGTGACGCCAGTGACGCAAAACAAAAATATCTTGGTGCAGATTCATGCTATAAAAAACTTCGAAACACGCCCGTTAGAAAACAGACCGCAAACGGCTGGCTCAAATGTATAAACAGATATCAAAGCATTTACAAACGTTATCCCCAGGATTCATGGGCAAGTGCCGGAATGTTCAAGGCGGCGGAGCTCTATATAAAACTATCAAAATTATCCGGGGAAAAAAGGTATAAAATTCGAGCGGCGGATCTACTTTCACGACTTCAGAACAGGTATCCTGAAAGCGCTTATGCCGGCCGGTCCAGATCTCTTCTCAAATCAATAAAAGTTGCACCCGCTCTTTATAAAAAAA
>CAYZCC010000202.1:2291-3899 GCA_964476805.1 uncultured Desulfobacula sp. | reverse complement strand
TCTGTCTCCTTTTGAATCAGCTTTAACAACAAAAAGAATCTCTCTTCAATATTGCCGCATTCAAGCAGTTTTTGTTTATCAAACACTTTAAAGGGCATCTGGCTTGCAATTGTATCGGCATATCTGGATTCATGGGCAGCAAGGGCATCAAGATTTTTAAAAAAATTCTGCGATACTGCTTTGGAGATAGTTGCATAGTGTTTAAATGCTTCCGTAACTGTCCTTATAGCTGCATCTTTTGCCTTCTCTGGCATGGCAACTTCAGAAAGACGGATATAATCAACTCCAAGATAGGCATCCTCTTGAAACAATTTAATGATTCTGCCTCTCTTTTTTCCTTCAAGCAATGTTTTAATGGTTCCATCAGGCAGCTTCAAAAGCTGGATAATCTTTGCTTCGGTTCCAACCCGAAAAATATCGTTTATATCCGGCTTTAAAATTTCAGGATCTTTCTGGCTGGTTAAAAAAATCTTTTTATCTTCTGCCATGGCCTGAGACAAAGCGTTAATTGATTTTTTCCTTCCAACAAATACAGAGGTGGTAATGGATGGGAACAGCACCATATCCCTTAAAGGCACCAGGGGAAGGTTTTGACTCTCTTCTTGTGAATCATCCTGCTTGAAAAGCTTGGGAATGTGAATCATTAATTATTAACTCTCTTGTTTCAGGCCTGTTTTTTCTCTGGCTGCCCATAAAGCAGTATCGGAGCTTCATTTTTCAGAACCACCTCTTCTCCTACAACACACTCCTTGACACCTTCTCTTGAAGGAATTTCAAACATGATATCCAGCATGGTCTCTTCCATAATAGCACGAAGACCCCTTGCACCGGATTTTCTTTTGACTGCCTCTGCTGCCATGGATTTAAGTGCCTCATCTGTAAACTGAAGTTTTACACCTTCAATTTTGAGCAGTTCACTATACTGTTTGACAAGCGCATTTTTAGGCTCGGTGAGAATCTTCACCAGTGATTTCTCATTCAGCTCACCGATGGATGTAATAATCGGCAGACGGCCGAGAAATTCTGGAATAAGACCAAATTTAATAAGATCTTCAGGCTTGAGCTGCTCAAGAAGATCTCCAATATTTTTATCTTTTTTACCAACAATTTTAGCACCAAATCCCATGGTTTTTTTAGTGATTCTTCTTTCAATCACCTTTTCAAGGCCTGTAAATGTGCCACCGCAGATAAAAAGAATACTGGAGGTATCAATCTTTACATAATCCTGCTGGGGGTGTTTTCTCCCCCCTTTTGGCGGAATATTTGCAACGGTTCCTTCAATGATTTTTAAAAGTGCCTGCTGAACACCCTCTCCTGAAACATCTCTTGTAATTGACGGGTTGTCTCCACGCCGGGATATTTTATCAATCTCATCAATATATATTATTCCCTTCTGAGTTTTCTCAATATCATAATCAGCATTCTGGACAAGGGACAAAATTATATTTTCAACATCCTCACCCACATAACCTGCTTCCGTCAGTGCAGTGGCGTCTGCAAGGGCAAAGGGGACATCAAGAAATCTTGCAAGGGTCTGGGCAAGAAGTGTTTTTCCGCATCCCGTAGGGCCGATGATCAGTATATTACTCTTTTGAATCTCCACATCAT
>CAYZCC010000202.1:0-2281 GCA_964476805.1 uncultured Desulfobacula sp. | reverse complement strand
CCACATCATCATTTTTCTTTTCAATGGTTGAGGTCAACCGTTTATAATGGTTGTAAACAGCCACTGAAAGAACTTTTTTGGCTCCCTCCTGCTCAATGACATAGGAATCCAGCAGACCTTTTATCTCCATGGGTTTTAAAAAATCTTTCAGCCCGCTTTCTTCAGCCTGCTTCTCTCTCTCTTCATTTTCAACAATCTCACCGCACAGTCTTATGCACTCATTGCAGATATAGGCACTGGGACCTGATATCAGTTTCTTAACTTCTCTTTGATTCTTACCGCAAAATGAACAGAAAAAAGCCTCGTTGGTTTCATCTTTACTGGCCATGCTTAAATTACTCCTTTGAAGAGTCGTCTGTCTCTTCTTCCAATTGACTTCTATTGGCAACAACCTTATCAACAATTCCATACTTCAACGATTCTTCTGCTGACATGAAAAAATCCCGATCCGTATCTTTTGATACTTTTTCAATATCCTGACCTGTATGGAAAGACAGAATTTCATTTAAAGTATCTTTCATTCTCAAGATCTCATTTGCCTGGATTGAGATATCAGTGGCCTGCCCCTGGGCACCTCCAAGCGGCTGGTGAATCAATATTCTGGAGTGGGGCAGAGTAAACCTTTTACCATTTGCTCCTGCTGTGAGTAAAAGAGCGCCCATACTTGCTGCCTGACCGACACACACTGTTGCTACATCAGATTTTATATACTGCATTGTATCATAGATAGCAAGACCGGCTGTAACGAGGCCACCCGGAGAATTAATATAAAAACTGATATCTTTTTCAGGATCTTCTGACTCCAGAAACAGCAGCTGTGCAACGATGACATTGGCAATCTCATTGTCAACGGCTGATCCAATAAAAATGATTCTATCTTTTAAGAGTCGTGAGTAGATATCATAGGCACGCTCTCCTCTGTTGCTTTGTTCTACTACCATTGGGATTAAGGGCACGGTTAAAACTCCTTATATTCTAATTTACTTAAACTACTCTGCTTTTGTATCTGTAATATTTTCATCAGCCGCATCAATTTTATCAGAAGCTTCAGAACTATCTTCAGCTGTATCTTGTTCAACTTCAGTAATACTGCCTTTTTCAATTATAATATCTACTGCCTTTTTTTCAAGCTGTGCATGTTTATAAAGATCAAGCTGTTTGGGATTTGTATTAAAATAATTTCTTATAGAATCAACAGGGGCATTCATTCCCATTGCCATCTCTTCAAAACTTTTTTCCAGGGCTTCATCAGTCAGTTCGAGCTTATCCTGGGAAATAATCTTATCAAGGATCAGATGTCTTCTGGCCTGTTTTTCTGCCACATCACGGTATTGTGTTTTAAGTGTATCCCTGCTTAATCCCGCCTCTTCCAGGCTGGTATTATTTGCAGTAAAGGATTGCTCTGCCTCTGCAATAATCCCGTTGAGTTCTCCTTCTATCATGGCTTCAGGAACTTCAAACTCATATTTTTCCAGAAGGCTTTTAAAAACCTGTTCAGAGAGTTCATGCTGTATTCTTCTCTCATATCCCTTTTCCAGATTTTCCCTGATAGAAGCCCTGACATCTTCCAGAGTTTCAAATTTCCCCAGATCTTTGACAAGGTCATCATTGATTTCCGGCAGGATTTCTTCCTGGATTTCTTTTAAGTTCACTTTATAAAGAATGGTTTTACCCTTTAAGTCCTCATCACTAAAATCGTCAGCATATACCACTTCGAACTCAATATCCTGAACCGGGGTGACCCCTGTCAGCTTTTCTGAAAACTCCTTTGGCATTTCACCCTGCCCTATTCTCATAACATAATTTTCAATTTTTGGTGTGGGTTCAAAGGGTTCATTGTTTAAAAATCCCTGACAATCGATCAAAACAAAATCACCATCTTTAACCGGGCGTTCTTCAGTAACCGTCTCTTTTTTTGCCATTGTTTTCTGGATCATATGGATCTGACTCTCTATTTCACCCTCTGATACTTCATACTTTTTCTTCTCCAAAGCAATCCCTTCAAATTCAATATCACCCAGCTCCGGTTTTATTTCCACTGTAATATCAAAAATATATGCCTTTTCAGGATCCAGCTCTGGAGGGTCCATCTGGGGCCCGCCGACAATATTTAAGTCATGCCCTTTAATGGCGTCGATAAATGATTCCTGAATCAAGCGGCGAGCAACATCTGCATGCACATCTTTTGAAAATCTGTTTTCCAAAACCTTACGGGGAATTTTACCCTTTCTGAAACCTTTTACATCTACCTTCTTTTTCAATTCATTGTAGGCAATATTCA
>CAYZCC010000201.1:1952-3900 GCA_964476805.1 uncultured Desulfobacula sp. | reverse complement strand
AAATATCAGCAACAGATGCGCCCGTCAAGCAGTTCCTAAGCTTGACAGGCTATTTTTGGACAAGAATTCAATCTTGTTATTGTGGTTATCAAAAAGACATCAGGAGAGATACTTTTTAATCCTCACTTTGAGACATTGATAGAACTAAAGGATACTGTGATTGTAATGGGTAAAACTCCAAACCTGAAAAAATTTGATACGGCTGTCAACACGAAGAGTGGTTTGAATTAGATTTTATATATTACCCTTTTATCAGTAATGATGATATCAACGGTATATCTTCTTGACTCCATCTGAATCTGGTCAACAACTTGTTCTTCATAGGCAAGGGATATTTTTCTGCATGTTTCAGGAAGCTTTGAAATAAGTCTGCGGTAATAATTATTTCCAAATCCCACTCTTCCCCCCTTATCATCAAACGCAAGCCCCGGGATAATTGCAATATCAATATTTTCCAATGGTATTTTTTTGCATGTTTTAATATTGGGCTCCAAAATATGATTGGTGCCAGTGACAAGATCTTTTCTGTAATTTGTAATTTTATAGAGATGGATCCTATTTTTTGTGCGGGCAAAAATCGGTAAAACAAGTTGTTTTTCAATTTGTAACCCTTTTTTGATAATTTTTTCAGTCGAAATTGCACCATCTATTGGCGCATATAGAAACACTGTCTGGGATTCCATAAAATTGGCAAACTCAAAAAGCTTGTGTTCAATGATTTCATGCTTTTCAGCAAGCGCTTCATCTGTAAAACCGTTCAGGCGTTCAGACACAACTGACAGATTGCTTTTTTTTGTATTATTTATTTCATTCATCACCACGGTTCCTTATTATTTTCAAATTTCTTTTTAATTTTTAAAGGCATAGCAAATATTATATACAAGAGGCAAATTGTCAACATCAATAATCATTGACTGTTTATGCTCCTCGTGATATCAGCTGTATTGTTTTGAAATCTTTAAGAATAAGAGTATAAAGCGATTTAAAAAAGGTAGCGTAATAGAAAAATGCTGGATTTAAAATATGTAAAAAATAATCTTGATGATGTTAAAAAAGGAGTGGAAAAAAGAGGAGCAAAAATTGATTTTACCTCTTTTTTGGATGATGATGATAAAAGAAGAGCGCTTTGCCTGGAAAGTGAATCTTTACGACATAAAAGAAATGTGGTTTCAGATGATATCGCAGCAATGAAAAAGGCTGGGAAAGATGCAAAATCAATTATTGATGAAATGAAACGGGTATCTCAAACCATTAAAAAATTTGATAAAGAGCTTTTAATCGTTGAAAAGAGTATTCAAGATTTTCTTATCTCTCTTCCAAATATCCCCCATGAAGATGTCCCTCTGGGAGAAGATGACAGTGAAAACCGGCTTGAAAAAACCCATGGTTCCCCAAAAGAGTTTGATTTTAATGCCCGGCCGCACTGGACGCTTGGTGAAGCGTTAAATATTCTCGATTTTGCAAGGGCTGCGAAACTGGCAGGAAGCAGGTTCCCTCTCTACCTTGGTCAGGGAGCAAAACTTGAAAGGGCACTTATTAATTTCATGCTTGATATCCATACATCGGAACACGGGTATACTGAAACTTTGCCGCCTTTTATTGTAAACAAACAAACCATGACAGGAACCGGACAGCTGCCAAAGTTTGAAGAAGATCTTTTCAAGATTGCAGGGTGGGATTATTATTTGATTCCAACCTCTGAAGTTCCCATGACAAATATCTATTCAAATGAGATTATTGATGAATCAATGCTCCCGTGCAAATTTACGGCTTATACTCCCTGTTTCAGGTCTGAAGCCGGTTCATACAGGCGTGACACCAAAGGATTAATCCGTCAGCACCAGTTTAATAAAGTGGAGATGGTTAAATTAACAACACCTGAAACATCATTTGAAGAGTTGGCTTCCATGCTTGCAAATGCTGAAAAAATTCTTCAGCTTCTTGAGCT
>CAYZCC010000201.1:0-1942 GCA_964476805.1 uncultured Desulfobacula sp. | reverse complement strand
CCAGGTGGTGACACTCTGCACCGGGGATCTTGGTTTCTCAGCCACAAAGACATTTGATATAGAAGTGTGGATGCCGGGGCAGGACAGCGGCAGGGGAAAGTACAGAGAAATTTCATCATGCAGCAATTGTCTGGATTTTCAGGCCAGACGTGCCGGCATCAGATTTAGAAGGAAACGTACAAAAAAACCGGAATATGTCCATACCTTAAATGGATCAGGCCTGGCTGTAGGAAGGACTTTTGCAGCCATTCTGGAAAACTATCAACAGGCGGACGGATCAGTGGTGATTCCAGATGCGCTTGTATCGTATATGGGAGGTCAGAAAGTAATTCAGAATGATACTTGATATTTTCCCGGATGAGATAAAGCCTTACATCATACCAGAGGCTGCTGGTGAACTCTATTATGAATGTCTTGGGTGCTCTGCAGAGCATCCGATTGACAGACTTTTATATGTGTGTCCCGAATGCAGTGAGGTCCTGCTCATTAAAGATCGAAATGAGAGGGATCTACAAAAAATTTCTGGAGCAACATGGCAGAAAATTTTTGATTATCGAAAAATATTGAAGATACCTGCGCTGAAGGGGATATACAGATATCACGAATTTATTGGTCCATCTATCCCACTGGAGTCTGTTATCTACCTTGGAGAAGGAGGTACCCCTGTCATTGAAGCAAATGATAATCTGAAAAAGAGAGTGGGGCTCTCTTTTTTTTATAAAAATGATGGGCAGAATCCCAGTGCCTCTTTTAAGGACCGGGGCATGGCAAGTGCAATATCAAGTATTAAATATCTGATGGATCAAAACCTTGTATCTGATGTTATTGCCGTGTGTGCCTCAACTGGAGATACTTCGGCAGCCGCCTCATTATATGCATCTTACCTCTCTCCTTTAATTAAATCGGCTGTTCTGCTGCCCCATAAAAAAGTAACATCACAGCAGCTTTCACAACCCCTGGGAAGCGGTGCAAAGGTCTTTGAAATCCCGGGGGTTTTTGATGACTGCATGAAAATCGTTGAACACCTTTCAGGAAAATATTCAGTTGCGCTTTTGAATTCTAAAAATGCATGGCGCATTCTGGGTCAAGAGTCGTATTCATATGAAATTGCCCAGGATTTTGAATGGGATATGAAAGACAAAGTGGTCATTGTTCCCATTGGAAATGCAGGCAATATTTCCGCTGTGATGAATGGGTTTATCAAATTTTATAAAGCAGGTGTTATAAACTGCCTTCCCAAAATTATTGGTGTCCAGTCAGAACATGCGGACCCAGTCTTCCAATACTATCTTGAACCCGATGAAACCAAACGACAATTTTTACCTGTGAACACAAAACCAAGCGTTGCCCAGGCCGCAATGATTGGAAACCCTGTATCCATGCCCAGGGTGATTAAAATTACTAAAGAGTATAATGAACTGGCAGAGTATCAAAATGTATTCTTTGTTCAGGTTAAAGAGCAGTCGATAATGGACTGGCAGTTGACAGCCAATAAAAATGGTCATATTACCTGTACCCAGGGAGGAGAGTGCCTTGCAGGACTTGTAAAGGCCATGCAGCTAAATATTATTACAAAAAATGAGACCGCCGTTCTTGATGCCACCGCACATGCAATGAAGTTTTCAGAATTTCAAGATCTCTATTTCAGTTCCACGATGCCTGAAGATTATAAGATAGCGTGTGATGCAGATAATATAAATCTGCCCAGTTTAATAATGCCTGATAATAAAAATATGATACCTTCCCAGAAAAAAAGACTGGGGCAAAAAGATCTTCAAGAGTTTGTAAAAGATATTTCCGGTAAAATAGCCAAACGGTTAAATTTAATAGAGTCTTTGTAAATGCAGCCGGCAGAACCGGTCTGTTAACATCTCTGTCACAATAAACTTGATGGTCTCGTAAAAAGTCAAAAATGGCAAAGTCGCTATATATAATTTCAGTA
>CAYZCC010000200.1:3309-3905 GCA_964476805.1 uncultured Desulfobacula sp. | reverse complement strand
CATGCAGGATTCAATGACAATAAAGGACGCAAGTATCTGGGCTTCTAAGTATTTGGGGAAAGATGTTACGCCATCGAATATTTCATATCTGATACAATATGGGCGAATACCTAAAAATGGTGATAACAAGGATACGGTTATTAATCGGTCTGATTTAGAAAAATATTATAGAACACACCATGAGTCGAAAGCCGATAGGTGGAAAAAACAATTAGGAAGTGATTTAAATTGGGATTTATCATTTTCGGAATATAAAGAGTCTGAAACAACAAAACATGTTCATAGATTACACCCATATAAAGGGAAATTTATTCCTCAATTAGTTGAATATTTTTTAGATACCCATACGGATAGATTTAAAAATAAAAGTTTTTTTAAACAGGGGGATATTATCTTAGACCCTTTTTGTGGTAGCGGAACAACACTTGTTCAAGCCAGTGAACTTGGAATTAATGCATTGGGAATAGATGTGTCTGCTTTTAACTCGTTTATAAGTAATATTAAAGTGGGTATACATAATACAGATGACATTTTAAAAGCATCACTGTTCATTACGCAAAAACTTAAGGAATTTCAACAAAAAAAAAATAATGTAA
>CAYZCC010000200.1:963-3299 GCA_964476805.1 uncultured Desulfobacula sp. | reverse complement strand
TTTAATACTAGAAGAGAAGGGAATATAAGAAAAGGTAAGCTGAAGTGAATAAGTATTTCCTGGAATTTGATTGACCTTATTAGAAGATGAACAGTTAATTCATTAGATTAATTACAATTTCTAAATTTAGTTAAATGAATTAAAAATATTTAACAGTAATTTTTTCCCATCACCAGAGTTTAAATACAAAGTTAGACAAAAAGAGATAAATGAAAAACAGTATGGCGTTCAAAAAGCGGGTGAATTTATTAATATTTACCACACGCTTATTAATGAGTATAAAATTGACCTGAAACAAAATAAAAATGACACATTTATTGACAAATGGTTTTTAAAAGTGGTTAGAGATGAGATAGATTTTGTTTTCAATGAAATAAAATCTATAAAAAATCAAGCAACCCAAAAAGTACTTGCCTTAATATTAAGCCGCACAATACGCTCATGCAGGGCAACAACTCACGCCGATTTAGGAACACTAAAAGAACCTGTTATCACGACTTATTATTGTAAAAAACATGGGAAAATATGCAAACCATTATTTTCAATTTTAAGTTGGTGGCAGCGATATTCTCAAGATACAGTCAAGAGGATTGAGCAATTCAATTCTCTTCGATCAAAAACATTTCAAAAGTGTATTGTTGGTGATAGCAGAGATATAAATATTATTGAAAAGTTAAAAGAAAAATCTTTAAATTTTTCAGAGATTGTTGAGAACAATAAAATTGATGGGATTTTTTCAAGCCCTCCATATGTTGGTTTAATTAATTATCATGAACAACATGCTTATGCTTATGATTTGTTTGGCTTTGGAAGAAATGATTCCTTGGAAATTGGTCCGTTGTTTAACGGTCAGGGTTTGGAAGCCAGAAAATCTTATATAAAAGGGATAGCTGATGTTTTAAGTCACTGCAAAAAATATTTAAAACAAGATTATGAAATATTCCTTGTTGCAAATGACAAGTATGGTTTATATCCTCAAATTGCTGAACGGTCAAATATGCAGATTGTCAATGAGTACAAAAGGCCTGTACTAAATAGAGTCGAAAAAAGTAGAACTGCTTATTCAGAAATAATTTTTCACTTAAAGGAGAAAAGCGAATGGCATTCATACATTCATTGAAATAATCAGACGAATCTGCCAAAAAGGAGAAATGAGAGAAGTTAAACCAACAAAGGTAGATATTTATCTTGAGAGCCATGACAATGAAAAATAAAACAGTTGAAAAGCCATTGAGCTTGGCGTTGTCTGGTAGATTGTGATATCGTAATTATCCTGTTGCAGGTTTTTGTTTTTGATGGTGATTTAATATAAGGCGGAGTTTTAAATAGTGATTAAAAGTATAATTTCAAAGAAATCTGTCATATTGTCACTCCTCTTGTTACTGGCTCTTTCAGGGGCAATGGCTTTTTATTTTTATTTTGGGAAATTAGCAGGCAGTTCTAAAAATCTGAACAGAATTAAAAAGCATGGCAGAATAATAATGATAACTGACAATAATGCTGTATCCTATTATATCTACCGTGATGAGCCCATGGGATCTGAATATGAACTTGCAAAGGAGTTTGCTGATTTTCTTGATGTTGAGCTTGAAGTGGTGACGCCGGGTTGGAATTCAATGTTTCAGGCCTTGAATAGCGGTAAAGGTGATTTTGTTGCATCCGGTTTGACAATTACACAAGAGAGAGAGAAATTTTTACTGTTTTCACAGCCATATATGACTATTCAACAAAAATTTATTCACCACAATTCAAGACTCGGTATAAAAAAAATTGATCATCTGTCTGGAAAAACCATCCATGTAAGAGAGAGGACATCTTACCAGGAGAGACTTGAAGAACTTAAAAAAAGCGGAATTGATATCGATATAAAGCTTTTGCCCAATATAACAACCGACGAAATTATCAGAATGGTTTCAGAAAAGAAGATAAAATATACCATTGCAGATTCCAATATTGCCCTGTTAAACCGCCGGTATTATCCGGAAATTAAGATAGGAATGGCCATACAGGAGGAAGAATCCCTTGGATGGGCAGTGAAAAAAGAGAACAAAAAACTTTGTGAACAGATCAATCTGTTTTTTGACAAGGCCCAAGATACCGGTATTCTAGGCAAAATTTATGAAAGATATTATGGCCGTATGGAGGTGTTTGACTATTTTGATCTTAAAAAATTTCATGAACGCATCACGACAAGACTGCCCAGGTACAAAGAATTTATCATAAGAGAGTCAAAAAAATATGGATTTGACTGGCGGATGATTGCCGCTGTTGTATACCAGGAATCACATTTTAATGCCAGGGCGAAAAGCCGCACGGGTGTACGTGGATTGATGCAG
>CAYZCC010000200.1:0-953 GCA_964476805.1 uncultured Desulfobacula sp. | reverse complement strand
TATCCAGTATAAAAAATTTAAAGAGATTGACAATCAACACCAGAGACTTCTTTTTTCACTGGCAAGCTATAATGTCGGTTACGGTCATGTCAGGGATGCACAGAAAATAGCAGAAGCACAGGGGCTTGATAAGAATAAATGGAAATCATTGAAACAGACCCTACCTCTACTTTCCGAACGAAAATACTATAAAAAGACAACACATGGATATGCCAGGGGAAGAGAACCTGTTAAATATATTGAAAATATTCTTATTTATTATGATATTCTTAAAAATAAAGACAATATATAAACCTTATATAAACCTTTGCCTTAAATTTTTACCTCAACGGGGCAATGAAAATATTAATAAAATGGCCCCTTATATCAAATATTCATTCTCGTTAGTCATTTCTTGACACGATCCCGCATATTTTTTAATATACCCAGTGTAAAACTGACTGGTTTGATTGAAAATACCATTTTTTCAAAGGAGTTTATATCACCCATGTTCCATAGAATAATAGTTGTTTTAAGTATTCTCTTTCTTATCTGCTCAAGCAGCAATATCGATGCAAAAAATAGTGAAAATAAAAGTGAGGATAAAAAAAACGGTGCATCAGAGGAAATTAAATCTGATCAAGAACCTGATTCAGATCAGGTATCCATTAAAATGCTGCACTCCATTATTGATCTTAAAAAGAATCTGAAAAAGAGAATTTCACAAAAAAAGAGGGTCCTTGCCAAAAGTGCCTCTGAGGCTGAAAAACTCTCCTTGAAAAATGAGCTGGACAAACTTGATGAATCGCTTGCTGATGCAGATATTGACTTTGAAAGAATTGCAACCGGTGTGGATGTTGATCTGTTAGAGAAAAAAAAGGGAAAACCTTTTAACTGGAAAGATGAGATCGTATCCCTTATTGAACCTGGGATAATGGAACTCAAGAAGATGACGGTCAAGGCAAGGGAAAAAG
>CAYZCC010000199.1:2995-3910 GCA_964476805.1 uncultured Desulfobacula sp. | reverse complement strand
TATATTGTATTGATATGTTGTCTTTTTGATATGTTGTATTGATATGTTGTATTGATATTTTGTGATTGATATTTTGTGATTGATATTTTGTGATTGATATTTTGTATTGATATTTTGTATTGATATTTTGTATTGATATTTTAATATTTGACAGCTAAAATAGTTATTTTATAATAGCAATTAGTATTTAACCAACTCAAATAGTATTTAACCAATAGTATTTAACCAAATCAATTAGTATTTAACCAATCAATTGAGAGATATATATCATGGAGAGTGTCAATAAAATGATTTCAGCCCAGAAGGCTGTCGAGATTATTAAAACAGGAGATACTGTTGTCTCAGAAGGGTTTGTGGGGGATAACTTTCCTGAATACCTTGCCATTGCCCTGGAGGAGCGATTTGTAAAAACAGGCACGCCAAGAGATTTAACCCTTGTCTATGTTGCAGGCCAGGGCGACGGCCTTGATAAGGGAATGAATCATTTTGCCCATAAAGGCCTTGTCAAAAGGCTGATCGGCGGGCATACCGGCCTGGCTCCCAAACTTGGAAAGATGGCGCTGGAGAATAAAATAGAGGCGTATAATTTCCCCCAGGGTACCATCTCCCATCTTTTACGGGATATTGCAGCAAAACGTCCGGGTTCCATCACAAAAGTCGGGTTAAAGACTTTTGTGGACCCAAGAGTTGAAGGCGGCAGGGTCAACTCAATTACAAAAGCGGATCTTGTTGAACTGATGACTATTGATGGAGAAGAATACCTTCGCTATAAACCACTGCCCATTGATATTGCCATTATCAGGGGAACCACTGCTGATACAAAAGGGAATATCTCCTATGAAAAAGAGTGTCTGATTCTGGAAAACCTTGCGGCGGCCATGGCAGTAAAAAACAGCGGCGGTAAAGTGATCGTCC
>CAYZCC010000199.1:1207-2985 GCA_964476805.1 uncultured Desulfobacula sp. | reverse complement strand
TGATCGTCCAGGTGGAGCGTGTAGCAGAGTTTGGCAGTCTTCCTGCCCGCCAGGTTGTTATACCCGGCATTCTTGTGGATCATGTGGTTGAAGCCCCTCAAAAATACCATATGCAGACCTTTGCAGAGCAGTACAACCCCGCTTATGCTGGAAAATACAGGGTCCCTGTAAGCCAGGTGGAACCCCTTGAATTAAATACTGCCAAAATCGTTGGCCGCAGGGCTGCCCAGGAGATCAGACAGGGCATGATAGTCAACGTTGGAATTGGAATTCCTGAAGCGGTACCAAGGGTTGCTTCAGAAGAAGGCATCCTTGACCACGTGACATTCACAGTGGAGGCGGGCCCCATTGGAGGCCTGCCTGTAGGCGGTTTGAGCTTTGGTGCCACCGTCAACATGGAGTGCCTCATAGAGGAACCCCAGATGTTTGATTTTTATGATGGCGGCGGCCTGGATATAACCTTTCTCGGAATGGCCCAGATTGATGAGAAAGGCAATAATAATGTCAGCCGATTCGGGAAAAGATTCATGGGCTGCGGCGGGTTTATCAATATTTCCCAGAATTCTAAAAAAGTGGTGTTCATGGGAACATTCACCACCACCGGTTTAAAAACAAGGATTGAGGATGGCAAACTGATCATCGATCAGGAAGGAGAGGTTAAAAAATTTATTAAGCAGGTTGAACAGATAACCTTCAGTGGTGAACTGGGGGGTGAAAAAGGTCAGGATGTCCTCTACATTACTGAAAGGGCAGTTTTTCAATTGACTCCAGATGGAATAGAGCTGATTGAAACAGCACCGGGAGTTGACCTTGAAAAAGATATTCTCGGCCAGATGGCGTTTAAGCCCCGGATCAGTGATGATTTAAAAAAGATGAATCCAAAATATTTTAAACCCCAGCTTGTCGGGTTTAAATGATACTAACGCAAAATATGAGGAGATAAAAAATGCTTGATATTAAAGACTCAGTAGCAGTCATTACAGGGGGTGCCAGCGGAATTGGATTGAGTATTGCGCAGTACTGGATAAACAGTGGCGGTAAAGTGGTTCTTGCTGATATCAATTCCCAAAGTTTGATTGATGCAGAAAAGAAGTTAAAAGGAGAAGTTGCAACATTTCAATGCGATATCACCAAAGAGGAAGAGTGTACAGAACTTGCACAATCTGCCATTAAAACCTTTGGTAAAATAAATCTTGTTGCCCCCTGTGCCGGAATAATAAATGACGGTCTCATGGTAAATATCGACAAAGAAACCGGCAGAGTTAAAAACAAAATGAGCTTTGACCAGTTTACATCCGTTGTCAATATAAATCTTACAGGGGTATTCCTTACCATAAGGGAGTGCCTGGAGAAGATGATTAACAACAGGTGTGAAGGTCTTATCTGTCTGATTTCATCAACCGGCTCCCTCGGGACTGCGGGCCAGATCAATTACTCCGCCACAAAAGCGGCGGTATCTGTTATGCCAAAAGTGATCACCGCTGAACTCTTTCGAAAGAATGCAGCCGATAAAATACGGTGTGTGGCCATTGCGCCGGGATATGTCGAAACGCCCATCCTTGAAGGAATGAATCAGAAAGCCCTTGGTTCCATATTAAAAAAGGTACCCATTCAACGACTCATCACTCCTGAAGAGATTGCATCCCTTGCAGGAGAGCTGTATAGAAATCAGGCCTTGAGCGGAGAGGTCTATTTTATTCACGGAGGACTCAGACTGGGTTCAAAAGGGTAGATATGCAGAGGGATGAAGCGTATAAGCAGAGGGATGAAGCGTATAA
>CAYZCC010000199.1:0-1197 GCA_964476805.1 uncultured Desulfobacula sp. | reverse complement strand
CTACAAGAGTAGTGGTTCAGCTGATACCAGACTCTATTTCATAAAAGAAAAGAGTAAAAAATAAGGAGTATTACAATGAGCAAAACAAGTATAATCGGTGCATATAATACCCAATTCGGTGCATTTGTGGAAAAAAACAGGGAAACAGGGGAGATCAAGGATACAAAATCTTTTTATGCGCTTATTGAAGAGGCAGGCAGAGGTGCCATTGAAGATGCCGGGATTTCACCCCGGGAAATTGATGGTATCTGGATCGGGTCATGCTCTCCTTCAATGTTTGTGAATCAGGAACATGTGGCGCCTCTTGGAATTGAAGTCGCCCCGGATGATTTTCAATTTATACCCACCACCCGAACAGAAGGGGCTTGTGCTTCTTCATCCATTGCATTGTATAATGCTGTTTTTGGGGTTGAATCAGGAAGGTTTAAAAAAGTTCTGGTCATTGGTGTTGAAAAGATGAATCTTTTAACCACCCCGGAGGTGACTCACACCCTTGCCTGTTCATCCTACTGGCCGGATGAGGGCGCCCGTGGGATGACATTTCCAGGACTTTTTGCACAGCTTGCCAAGGGATATATGGCACACTACAACTACTCGCTTGAACAGATGCAGGAGATGTTTGCCCATGTTTCTGCCCTGAGCTATAAAAACGGATTTGAAAATCCCCTGGCACACTTCAGTAAAGGGGCGCCGCCTCACCGTCTTGGTCTTGATGACCCGAAAAAAATTTTAGATCTGCCTGAAACAGGTAAAGGTGCCAACCCAATGATTGCTTTTCCTCTAAGGCTTCATGACTGCTCACTTGTTTCCGATGGTGCGGCTGCCCTTGTGATTGCACCTGCGGATGATGTCATGAATACCCGTTCAAGGATCGTGGAAATTTCAGGAGTCGGCATGGCAAGTGACCGGCTTGCGGAAAAAAACAGGGACAATCTTTATGAATTGAGCGCAGGTAAGATAGCTGTAAAGCGTTCATTTAAAGAAGCCGGAATCACAATTGAGGATGCTGATTTTGCCGAAGTCCATGACTGCTTTTCCATCAACCAGCTACTGACGACTGAAGCGCTTGGATTGTCAAAAGACGGTCAGGCTGGATTTGATTATATAGACGGGAAATACACTTTTCAAGATAACTGCCCGATCAATCTTTCAGGCGGGCTTAAATCAAAAGGACACCCTGTCGGCGCCACGGGTGCT
>CAYZCC010000198.1:2457-3914 GCA_964476805.1 uncultured Desulfobacula sp. | reverse complement strand
TTGCCAAAATCGGACTTTTTACAGGTTCATCAGGTTTAATCCTTACAAAATAAAAAATAGGTTATGGGTGGCGAAAGGGCTTCAGTATGGGCTCATCCCGGCTGCAAAGATGGGGTTAAACAAATGAAAAATCACATCCGGACCGAAAGTTCACTGCTTTCCCACCTGGAGCCTGAGCCGGCTGGCACCTATAATCTCCACGTGGATTCTCCGTGGCTGTTTCTCTGCGAACACGCCTGTAACAGAATTCCCCAGTCATTGAACAAACTGGGTTTGCCACAATCAGAAATCGACAGACATATCGGATGGGACATCGGCATACTGGATGTGGCAAAGGGAATGGTAAAACATTTGAAGGCACCTCTTATTTTTCAGCAATATTCCAGGCTTGTCATCGACTGTAACCGGTCGCTTGAAAATTCTGATCTGATTCCGGTTGTCAGCGAAAAAACTCAAATACCAGGCAATCAAAACCTTGAAACAGCCGATCGTGAAAATCGAATCAATGAGATATGGAAACCATATCAACAATTTATAAAACAATATCTTTTAAATAAAAAATGCAACCGGGTGGTTTCAATGCACAGTTTCACCCCTGTTTTCAAGGGGAAACGCAGACCATGGCATATCGGATTATTGTACAATCGTGACAAGAGGATGGCGCTTGCTTTGAAAAACATATTAAAAAAACATGATCCTTCTCTTATTATCGGCATGAATAACCCCTATACCATATCTGGTGAAGAGGATTATACGATTCCTGAGTTTGGTGAAGCAACGGGTTTGCCCCATGTCCTTGTGGAAGTCAGACAAGATCTCATCAATAAGAAGCAGAACATCACTCAATGGATCGATCTTTTCACACGGGCTTATCAGGACTTGGAGAATATTTTTACTGAAAGGAAAATCAACTAATGGCGCAATTATCGCGCGAAGTCCCGATCACTCCAGGAAAAAGTGTTCTTTTGATTATTGACGTTCAAAATTACTGCAGTACAAGAAAAGGCGGCGAATATAAAGAGATGACCGAGGAAGAACTGACACACCATGAATATTTTTTTAAAAAGATGGAAACCAAAGTGCTGCCGAATATAAAAAAAATTCAGACGGCCTTCCGGGATATGGGCATGGAGGTCATGTTTACGGTCATTGAAAGTCTGACCCTGGACGGAAGAGACAGGGGATTAGATTATAAGATCACCGGGTTTAATGTGCCGAAAGGATCATGGGACGCAAAGGTCGCCCCTGAAATTGAACCAATAGATGATGAAATTGTCATCCCCAAAACATCCTCCAGTGTTTTCAACTCGACCCCTATCGATTATGTTTTAAGAAACCTCAACTGCCGCCATCTTGTCATCTGCGGCATCCTGGCGGATCAATGTGTGGAGAGCGCTGTAAGGGATGCATGTGACCTGAACTATCTTGTCACCCTGGTGCCAGATGCCTGTGCGACG
>CAYZCC010000198.1:0-2357 GCA_964476805.1 uncultured Desulfobacula sp. | reverse complement strand
GGATGCATGTGACCTGAACTATCTTGTCACCCTGGTGCCAGATGCCTGTGCGACGTTGACACAGCAGCGGCATAATAATTCCCTGTCAGCCATCAAGGGGTATTGCAGGCAGGTTAACACCGACAGCCTGATTCAGGAAATTTCTACACTGAAAACAAGGGAGGTGTGCAATGATTAGTCGGGAAGTGGTAATGGTTGTAGCCAGTGATATATCAGGCCAGCTCAGAGGCAAAGGTTTTCCTGTATCCAATCTTGAAAAACGACTGGTTCGCGGAGTCGGCTGGGTACCGACAAATGTTCAGATCACCTGTTTCAACAATATCGCAGAAACACCATATGGTTCTGTCGGAGATCTGATTCTTGTGCCCGATGAAAAAACAAAAGTAAAAGTTGACTTTGAGGATGGCAGTCCCCTGGAACATTTCTATATCGGAGATATCCTGCACCTTGACGGAGCCCCTTGGGAATGCTGTACAAGAAGTCTTGCAAAAAAAGCGCTGGATGAACTTGAAAAAAAAGGCGGGCTTTTATTGAATTCAACCTTTGAACATGAATTTTTTTATACCGGCGCGGACAAAGACAACTGGAATGGATTCGGTTTAGACAGTTATCGGAAAAATTCAAAGTTTGCCGAAGTTTTTGCCGCCGCTCTTGAGAAAGCCCAGGTTGACACGGACACCTTTCTGCCGGAGTTCGGGCCGGGCCAGTTCGAGGCGACGGTCTCCCCTTCAATCGGTATTCGATCTGCCGACCAAAGCGTTATACTTCGGGAAATGGCCCGGGCCACGGCGGAAAGGCTTAATGAAAGCGTCAGTTTTTCACCCATCGTCATTCCTGACAGCGTTGGAAACGGTGTTCATATACATTTCAGTTTTATGGACGAAAATAAAAAGCCGGTCACCTATGACCCGGATAACGATTTGCAACTCAGTGAAAAAGCCGCGATGTTTTGTGCCGGGGTTTTAAAGTATATGCCGGCCATCACCGCTATTATGGCTCCGGGTATTCTTTCATATAAGCGCCTGGTGCCCCACAAATGGAGTGCGGCATTTAACAACTTGGCCGTAAAAGACCGGGAAGCGGCCTTAAGGATATGCCCGGTGGTGAATGTCAACGGCGCCCCGGAAAGCGTGGCGTCACAATTCAATTTAGAATACCGGGCTGCAGACGCATCTGCAAGTCCATACCTCCAGCTTGCAGCACTGGTCAGGGCAGGGTTGCAGGGTATTAAAGACAAGCTTCCTGCCCCCCGGCCCACCACGGGTGATTTAAGTCTCCTGTCTGAAACAGAGTTGAGAGCCATGAATGTCGAACGTCTTCCCGAATCGCTTGAAAAAGCAATCGAACGCTTCAGCCGGGAGTCCGTAATCAAAGAGTGGTTCCCAGGGAGATTTACAGAAATCTATAAAAATCACAAGTACCAGGAATTAGCTGATGGTAATAGTGTGGGGGGTGAAAAACTTTACTCATTGTATGCCGGCAGGTATTAATTTTTTCAAGTCATCTGCATACCCTACCGGAGATGACACAAGCTGTAAAACCATTGTCTAAGGATTGCAGATTCTGCAGGGTTTGTATCCTTCCTTGACGGCATCCTCTCTGGTGTTGAAAACAGCAGTGCAGTTCTTACTCTTTGCAAAATTGCATTCAGGCTTGTGAAAAACACTGGATTCAGTATTACCCAGCAGTTTGGCATCTGCATGAGTGGATACACCTGCGATATCTTTTGGGGGTGTCGAATCATAAGATCCAGCGGGTGTACTGCTGCAGCAGTTACTGTCAGTGGTGTCTGAAGTGTCATTGAAATCCGGTGTATCACTTTCATAATTAAGATAAATTGTAAGCCCTCCGCCGATTATCAGCATGATGGGTATCATCCCGGCCAGAAGAGTTAAAAAGGACGGGAAAAAAACAGAAATACCAACTACTCCAAATAGGACTGCGATTGCGCCACCGATAAGTTTTTTCATTCAGTACACTCCTTTTATTTAAAATTTTGTAAAGATGTAACAATATGGGTTAAGTGTGTACATCTAAAAAACAGTTGACTCTATTAAAAAACAGTTGACTCTATTACAGCTTCACTAGCGTCGATAACATTTTTTTACATCAATCACAAGTGTTGATGCAAGGGGAAAAGAGATGTTTATTGCAAATTTGTCAATGCATAACTTATTGACTTCAATAAAAGTGGTTGCTAAATTAAATTATTCAATTAAAATCTTAAAAAAAGGAAGAGATATATTATGGGGAAAAAAATTCTTGTTCCAGTGGCTCAGAGCATAGAGGAAATGGAAGCCATCACCATTATAGACGTTCTCAGGCGGGCTGGAGCAGATGTGGTTGTTGCATCTGTG
>CAYZCC010000197.1:0-3935 GCA_964476805.1 uncultured Desulfobacula sp. | reverse complement strand
TTTATATCAACCGCCTCTGATGAGGCGGTTGATGTTATTCTGGAGATGGCAGAATTCAAGAGGGATGGAAGCTGTAAAAAACTGATTGTTACAGGATGTCTTGCCCAGAGGTATAAAGATGATAAAAGCCTTGTCTCCACTCTTCCTGAAGTGGATGCTTTTCTGGGTACAGGGGCATGTGACACTATTGTGGATGTGGTGGAAGGACAACAGGATAAAACAGTCACACTTTTTCCCGATCCCAATAAAAGAGAGTTCCAGGATATTCTGGAACCCAGACAACTGACTTCACATTTTTATGCCTACGTAAAGGTATCTGAAGGGTGCAGCAGAAAATGCACCTACTGCATTATTCCTCAACTGAGAGGACAGCAGCGGTCAAGACCCGGGGCAGATATCTGCAAAGAGGCTTCAGACCTGATTTCCAGGGGGGTTAAAGAGATTATTCTTACTGCTGAAAATACCACAGATTATGGCCAGGATCTGAATGATAATACGGGTCTGGAACATGTTCTGACTTCTTTGGCTGACAAACTGCATAAAAATCACAGCACCGCCTGGATACGATTTTTATATACCCATCCCAAAACATTGACCCGAAAGATTATGCTTTGTGTAAAAAAGAGTAAAAACATCTGTGCCTATTATGATGTGCCTGTCCAGCACGCCTCTTCTAAAGTATTAAAAAGAATGGGGCGGTCTTATACCAACCAGGATCTGTACACCCTTTTTAAAACCATAAGACAAATCGTTCCTCACGCTGTTTTACGGACCACCATCATTGTTGGATTTCCAGGGGAGACTCAGGAGGATTTTCAAATATTGATGAAATTAATCGAGGATATAAAATTTGACCATCTCGGGGTGTTTACCTATTCAGACTCCTATGATCTTAAATCCCACCATTTGAAAAATCATATCCCTGAAGATCTGGCAGAAGAGAGGCATGATATGATAATGGCAGCCCAGGCCAGGATATCCAGGGAGATAAACACGCAATATGTTGGAAAAACATTTGAGGTGCTGGTGGAAGAAAATCCGGAACCCGGTTTATACATTGGCAGAACAATGTTTCAGGCGCCGGAGGTGGATGGTGTCACATTTATTTATGAAAATGAGCTTGAAACAGGTGCCTTTGTTAATGTAAGAATTACAGATGGGTATGAATACGACATTGCAGGTGTGCTTGCATGACAAAAGGGTTAAAACAAAAAATTATTGAACAGGTGGCACCTGACCTTGAAAAGGTTGAAAACGCGCTTGAACAGAATCTGAATCCCAATCTGAAACTTGTTAAAGATATCACCTCCCACCTTCTTTTCAGTGGGGGAAAGCGGCTGAGACCTCTTTTAATGATTCACAGTGCACGACTCTGCAATTATAATGAAGATTTTGAAATTGAATTTTCTGTTCTGTTTGAATACCTTCATGCGGCCACCCTTCTGCATGATGATGTTGTGGATGAAGCGGATATCAGACGCGGGAAAAAAGCAGCCCACACAAAATGGTCTGCTTCAAAGGTTGTTTTAACTGGAGATTTTCTTATGGCCGCAGCACTTGAGATTGCAGCAAAAACCAGGGAACCCCGTATTATCTCAGTGATCGCAAAGATTACAAGGGATATGTCACAAGGAGAGATCGATCAGCTTGACAAAAAAGGTAAGCTTGACCTTCGTGAAGATGAGTATCTTGAAATCATCAAAAGGAAAACAGCCGTTTTAATCCAGGGCGCATGTGAAAGCGGGGCCATACTTGCAAAGGCGGATCAAGAGAAGGAACATGCCTTGAGCCAGTATGGTTTTCATATTGGAATGGCTTTTCAAATGGCGGATGATCTTCTGGATTTTACTGCAAGTGCAAAAAAGCTTGGGAAAAATCCTGGCGCTGATCTCAGGGAGGGAAAACTGACTCTGCCGATTATCCACAGCCTTGCCAAGGCCTCTCCAAAAGACAAAGAATGGATGGAAAAAACCATAACATCACCCGTGTTTTCTCCAGGTATATTTGAACAGCTAAAAGAAAAACTGCATTTCTATGGAGGGGTAGAATATACGGAGCAAAAAGCAAGGGGCCATGTAAAAAAAGCAAAAGAGTGGCTGAATATTTTTCATGACTGCCGCTCCAGAGCGCTTTTATATCAGATTGCAGATTATTCCATTGAAAGAGAGGTATAAGATTGAAAGAGAGGTATAAGAAAGATGTCAACTAAAAAATCAGCTGTTTTTCTTATGGTATTACTGGCCGGCGTGATAGGGATGCTTGAACAATCATTTGCAGCCGGAAATTCTGATGTCCTGACCGGAGTCAGTATGGGAAACAGAAAGATTATTGACCATAATATAGAACATGCGAAGCAGGCCGCAGTATCTGATGCATTGGAAATTGCACTGCAGAAGGCTTTTATCTCACTTGTACCCAGACAGGTCCTGGCATCCAATATTGATTTTTTTTATGATCAGATCGTTTCCAATACATCGGATTATATCATTACATACCGTGTTGTTGGCGGCATTGAAAACAGGGGACATTATCTTGTAAGTGTTGAATCAAAGGTGGATCTTATACTCCTTAAACAGACGCTTGCCAGTGCAAAAATTTTTAATACCAGTAAGGATAAACCGGTGATCCTCTTTTTTATTGCAGAAAAGACACCTTCAGATCTTATGTCCAGATACTGGTGGGGGGACAACGCCATCCCTTATCAATCCCTTGCTGAAAAGATTATTGTCAACAAGATGGTTGAAGAGAGGTTTATTATTACAGGAAACAGTGAACCCCGTCCTGACCCCTCTTTTTATAATATTACCTTTGATTCCATATACGATGTTGAAGCGGCAGTGGATCTTGGCAGAGAGATGAAAGCCGATATGATTATTTTTGGAAAAGCAGGCGCTGCAGAAGCCATCAACCGCATGGGTAAAGAGAAGACATTTATCGGTGAGATCAATCTTGAAGGGTACTCTCTTGAAACCGGAGAAAAAGTTATTGAGTCAAGGGTTCAGGCAGCAGCAAAAAGTAAAGCCGCCCGGGAAGGCAATAACCTTGCAGTTGCCAGTGCTGCCAAACTGTCATCTGAAGACCTGGCAGATAAAATTAACACTTTCTGGAGCCAGCATTTAAGAAGAGAGCACATATTTGATGTGAATATAGAGGGGGAAAATTTTCTGCCCAGGTTTATTGCATTAAAACGCAAATTTAAACAGATGCCTGGAATCGAGAATATGCAGCCCAGTGAAATGGGCTCCAACTATGCTGTCATGCAGATTTTCTACAAAGGAAAACCCTCTCAGTTTGCAGACATGATTATGCTTAAAACATTTGACAATTTTGGCCTGGAGATTTCAGATGTAAGAGATGATTTTTTAAACATCCGGTTTATTGAAAAAGGTTCTCAGGAAATCGAGACGACAGAAGAACCAATCGAGACGACAGAAGAACCAATTGAGACGACAGGAAAACCAATCGAGACTATAGAAGAACCAATTGAGACTACAGGAGAACCAATTGAAATTACAGAAGAATGAAGTATAGAAAACATACAATAAAATCACCTTTCTCTTGACACAGCAAAAGGTGTTTGTTAGTTAAACAAAAAAAATAAAGGCGCGTAACTCAGTTGGTAGAGTGCTACCTCGACACGGTAGAAGTCAGCGGTTCAAGTCCGCTCGTGCCTACCATAAAAATCAGAGGTTTTCATATATAAAACCGCTGATTGAATATCCTGCATTCCAGGGCGGTCCGTTTTCCCCCATTACATTTTGTCATACAAAGATGATATATATGACAAGAAATATGATAACAGGAAAAAAAATATGTTATCTGTCAGACGGCAAGATGATTTTGAAGAGAGACTGCAAAATCTGTGTGTCATTGACTCCCGGAAAAATAAAGAATTTTGTATGAATCGATTAAAAAGAGTTTAATTCTGGATAAAA
>CAYZCC010000196.1:3114-3955 GCA_964476805.1 uncultured Desulfobacula sp. | reverse complement strand
TGTATGGGAGTCCGCAGAGCTGTTGATATGGCGCTGGATGCGGCTAATACAGCAAAAAACGAACCTATTTATACCTATGGTCATTTAATTCACAATCCCCAGGTTCTTTCAATGCTTGAAGAAAAAAAGATCTTCAGATTTGAAAAAATCCCGGAAAAAGGCAGCGGTATTGTTTTAGTTCGTGCCCATGGTGTGCCGCCTGAAGATGAAAAAGCGCTTGAAAAATCTGGTTTTAGTGTAATCAATGCAACCTGCCCAAGGGTTGCAAAGGTCCAGGTAATTATTAAAAAATATGCCCGGAAGGGATACGCAACAATAATTATCGGTGATAAAAAACATCCTGAAGTCATCGGTCTTCTGGGATATGCAGACAATAGAGGTTATACTGTTATAACCATGGCGCAGTTTGAACAGCTTCCAGAGTTTAAAAATGCAGTTGTGGTGGCTCAGACAACCCAGGACACACAATTTTATGAGCAGGTTAAAAAATGGTGTAAAATCCATGCACCTCACTATAAATTATTTGATACTATCTGTGGTTCAACAGAGAGACGTCAGGTTGAAATACGTAAACTTGCAAATGAAAATGATGCGGTAATAGTCGTTGGAGGAAAAGAGAGCGGAAATACGAAACGTCTTGCTCAAATTGCAGCAGGGACAGGCAAACCATCCATACATATTGAAGATGTTTCACAGATTGATTTCAAAGAGTTGTCGTCAGCCAGATCCATTGCTCTTACAGCGGGCGCCTCAACACCCAGCTGGATTATTAATGATACGTCTACTCAAGTTGAAAGGAATCTTCAAAAATCACACCCTGCAAGAAGTGTTTTGTTAAAAA
>CAYZCC010000196.1:2841-3104 GCA_964476805.1 uncultured Desulfobacula sp. | reverse complement strand
TCTGTTGAAGACAAATGTATTGGCCGCAGCTGGTGCAGGCTTTTTAACCTATGCATGTTCAGCGATTCAGGGTTTTGATAAGGATTTGCGTCATGCATTGATCGCCATGCTGTATGTTCTTTCAATGCATATTATGAATCATCTGTTTATGAACAGATCTGATAAATACAACAACCCTCAAAGAGCATCATTCTATAAAAATAACAGCTTGATATTATGGATCTGTGCGTTTTTATCGGGTGGAGCAGGGCTCTATTTAAGCT
>CAYZCC010000196.1:0-2831 GCA_964476805.1 uncultured Desulfobacula sp. | reverse complement strand
CTGCTGATGATGACTCTTCTTGGTTTGTCATATAATATAAAGTTTATTCCCTTTATAATACACAAAGGAAAATTTGCCAGAATAAAAGATATCCCGGGATCCAAAACCATCCTCATCACCACTGCATGGGGAACAGCGACATGTTTTTTACCTGCTGTTACCAATCAAAGCAGTCTGCTCCCGGTTGCTGTGGTGTTTCTTTTTGCAGCAGGGCTTGTTTTTGCAAGAACTGCTTTTTTTGATATCCTTGCAATTCAGGGAGACCGAATTGCAGGCAGAGAGACACTTCCTATCCTTATTGGTGAGAAGCGAAGTTTTAATCTTATACAATATATTTTAATTTTTGATGTCTGCCTTGTTTTGCTGGCATATTTTATGGGTTTATTGGTAAATAAGGCTTTTCTACTTGCTTTCATACCTATTATTATGTTTTTATTAATAAGGCGTTTTAAAAATGATACAACTGTTTCAGTTTCCCAAAGAGAGTTTGTAATTGAATTCACTTTGCTGGGTGCTGGCATGCTGTCAGTTTTAATTTAAATTTTGTCTGGAGATATTGTGGCAATTGATAAAAAAGGAAATACAAAAACTCCGCTGATAGGGCAGCTTGCTTTAAAGAATCATCTGATTACTCTTGAGGAACTTCAAAAAGCAATAGAATCCTGTCCTGAATCAAATGATCCGGATACCGCCTTAAAAGATTATTTTTTATTCGAGGATTTGATATCTTCGAAAAATGTGAAGAGGCTTGCAAGAGTGGCAAAAACGATTGAGTTTCTTCAAAAAGAGTTTAAGTTTGGAACGCTTGCAATACACAAGGGTTATATAAACAAAAGTGTTTTAATTTTAGCTCTTGAAGAGCAGCAAGATGAAATTAAAAATAAAAGAGAAGTCTGTCATATAGGAGAGAAGCTTGTAAAAGCAGGGTTTTTAACTGAAAAACAGCAGGATTATATCCTGAAAATGCAAAAAAAAGTCAGAAAAGAGAGTGCAAAAAAAACTCAGGCTGCTGGTGAAATAATCGAAGATCAGACATCTGACAAGCTTGAAAAATCATCTGATGAAAATGGAGAGGATACCCTTCTGTTTGAACCGGAACCGCTGACAGGAGGTATTGAACTACAGGTCTCAAAAAATTTTATGATGGCCTTTTTCACTAAAACAGAAGGTTTTGATGAAAATATCACAGTGGAAGAGATCAAAGAGGCGCTTTTTGATAAGGGCATTGTATACGGGGTTGTTGTGGATGAGATGATTCGGGGCTTTATAAAATCAAGCGGATTTAAAACTAAATCTTTTAAAATTGCCCAGGGTACCCCACCCATTGAGGGTAAAGATGCCAGAGTGGAATTCTTTTTTACCACAGATTATCTTAAAGCGGGCGGCCTGAACGAGGATGGTGTGATTGATTTTAAAGATCGTGGTGAGACCCCCCAAGTGGAAAAGGGGACAATACTTGCAGAAAAAATACCCATGAGGGAATCAAAACAGGGTCGAAATATCTATGGGGATATAATTGAAACTGTTCCAAAAATGGACATCGATCTCAAATGTGGAACCGGTGTCAAGATCTCTGAAGATGGATTAAAGCTGTTTGCTGATGTTGCAGGATTCCCAAAAATTTCACTGTCCGGCCACGTTTTTGTCCATGAAGAATATAGTCTCCAGGGAGATGTGGATTATGAGACAGGCCATATTGATTATAATGGCAATGTAAATGTGAAAGGGCGTGTTAAATCCGGCTTTAAAGTAAAAGGAAAAGATATTAAAATAATTGCAATGGATGGTGGAATAGTTTATGCAGATGGACATGTAAGGGTTTCAGGCGGTATTACTGAAGCAGAAATTTATGCCCGAGGGAGTGTGTTTGCAAAGTATATTCATAATTCTGAAATATCATGTCTGGATGATGTGGTGGTTACAAAAGAGATTTTGGATTCAGATATAGAGTGTTCTGGTAAATGTATTGTGGAAAATGGTAGAATCATGACTTCTCAGGTGGTATCAAAGCGTGGTGTTAAAGCACGGAATGTTGGTACGGACAGGACAGAACCATGTACTCTGAAAGTAGGTCATGACGTATTTATAAAAAAAGAGTTAAAAATAATCAAACATAAAATAGGCGCTCTTGACAGACAGGTAGAGCAAGATGAAGTTAAAAAAGAAGAATTAATAGTAGAGAATAGAGATGTTCAAAAGCAGATTTCTGAGTTGGCCCGTATACAGAACAGGGTTCAGCTTGAAATCAGAGAGGATAATGCAAAAATTGCGCAGATAGAGGAAACCTCTGCCAATATTGAAACAATTCAACAGCTGAAAAACAGAATTCAATCTCTGCAGCGTGCTGCTCTTGAAGCCGGGAAAAAATTAAACACCTGTTTTGACAAAAGCGAAGAGATTGAGGAGCAGATCAAAGAGGTAGATAAGAATATTAAATCTCTTGAACAAAGTAAAAAGAATCTTTCATTAGAGAGAGTTAATTTCATTCAATTGTCCAAGGATAGTCCGGGTCAACCAGTTGTTACTGTTAATGGAAGGATTGTGACGGGTACTGTTATTGAAGGGCGGCACTGTAAAAAACGAATCACTGAAATTATGCGCAATGTAAAGATTGAAGAAGTCCTCTGCAAATTTGATGGTGGGGAAAATCTGAATGTATATCAGATGCAGGTGAAAAACATATAATTTTTTAATTTATTTGGAATAGTTTAGGTCCTGTAAGTTAAATGCAGATTTTCCAGCGCCCAGTAATCATCGCCTTTTTATTTCAGATTGCAGCACCGCGAATCTCTTCCACCGGCGCATCTTCATGAATTTCAAGCCCTTTTATC
>CAYZCC010000195.1:0-3992 GCA_964476805.1 uncultured Desulfobacula sp. | reverse complement strand
CTGGAACAAAGGATTGTCAACGGCACTATATACATCCTTAGGAGCAGCAGCCATAGGCGGGATCGTACTGACACTCATCGGGTCAAGATTCTTATTGACAAGAGCAAAAAGGCTTGAAGCCATGATAAGCCTTAGAATCTGTGAGATTATTGAGGGGGAAGGATAATGGGAAGAAGACAAAGACAGGGTATTTCAACAACCCTTGCTGCGGGAGATCCGGGGAAAGACCTTTTTGCCTATCTTTTCCTTCTAATTATGGTTTTTTCCTTTATGCTTCTGATGTCTTTTGAGCAGGCAGGCTCTGCACAAAAAGCACCCGACCAGGAAAAAAGCGGGGAATCAACTTTAACAACACTTTCCAAAGAAAATATTGCCAGCCTGGAAGAAATAGACTCAAAAATATTTTTAAGGTTTGGAAAAGATTTGTATGATCCTGAAAATGATTTTGAAGCGCTTAAGCGGGACAGGAAAATAGTGACAGTCAAAACAGGCAGTAAGCAGGAACAACTGTTTTTATATATTGAAAAAAAGAACCAGGACAGCATTTCACTTTTTGAATACCTTGAAACGTTTAAAAAATTATCTCACAAAAATGTATCCATTGCCTTTGCGAAAGAAGTCAGATGAAAAAGATACTGATTTATACAATATTATTTGGGGGGGTCTTTTTTTGTGCCTCCTATGCATCGGAAGATCCCTGGTCTCAATTGAGAAAGCAATATGAAAAAAAAGAGCCGGTTGTTGCCAAAAAAAAAGAGAGAAAAGACCCCTGGATGCTTTTAAGGGCTGTTTATCTGCCTTTTTCAATATCTGAAGAAAATAAGGCTGAAATTGAGCCCAAGGCAGCAAACAGCTTTGCAGAAAAGTTTAATTCAAGGCTTTTGCCATATGACATCGTTATAAAAAAAGCGTCAACCACTTTTGATATCCCCTGTGAGATCATTAAAGCCGTGATCATGGCAGAATCAGGCGGAGATAATTATGCAAAGGCAAAGGCCTCTTCTGCCAAAGGGTTGATGCAGACCATTGACTCGACATTCGCACTGGCCCGAAAGAACCTTGTAAAAAAAGGGATTAAAATAACAAGCGATCCGTTTGATCCTGAATCGTCCATAATGGCAGGTTCCTGGTATTTAGACAGGATGTATGAAAAGTGTATCAGGGATGGAAAAATTATTTTAAATAACCGCAAAGATATTTCATCATGGAGATATCCGCTTGAATATTACTATGCCGGACCTGCGCACGGTGCGAAAGAACAAAATAAAATATATGTTTTTTCTAATGGAGAAAGACGCATGATTGATAAACGCGCTTACTCAAAAAAAATACAAAAATGGGCTGAAATTCTTTCTGTATAAAGGAGGGTGTTCTAAAAATGAGAAATATTACGAAAAAATTAGTGTTATTGTTCCTCTCAATGATGATTTTGCTTGGATTCTTCGGTTGCCAGAAAAACAGTGTGAGGCCTCAACTGAAGACAAAGTTTGACCGCAATATTGACGAACTTGTTGGCCAGACCATTGAGAGCTGCCGTGCAAAGCTTGCAGAGATTGCTCCTGCAGCAGTGGTGTCCGGGAATGCTTTAAATGGCAAACCCTATACAAGACTCGATGAACTCATACGTCAGAGATTTATTGAGAAGCTGTCATCTGACAGGGAAATTATTGAGCTTTCAAGGGAAAACTGGTTTGAATTTAAAGAATCAAGACCGCTTTCTTTTAAAGGTCATTCCAGCGCCCATCATGATCTTATGGAAAATATAGTGGTTTTTATTATCGATGTTGAACCCGAACCTGTTTTTGATCAGATAACCGTTTCAATCACAACAAAGGATTCAGAATTAAGACCGATACCCGGGGTCAAGGGTCGGACAGTGCTGGAATATTTCAAGGAGAGTCCGGGCAGCATCCTTTTAAAAACTGCAGCCAATTCAAATCCTTTACCTGAGGGGCTGAAAGAAAATCCATATCATTCCATGGAGCAAATGTCTTACAGCCTTGCTTCAGAGCTTTCCTATGCCATTGAAAGAGGTGTTAAGGCTGGCGTATATAAAACATCTGATGAAGAGATCCAGGTGGTCCTTTGCTCAAAAAACTTTTCAGGTGATAACCACATGTTTAAACACTCCCTGATAAAGGAACTTCAACAAGCCCTTGTCTCAATGGAGGGGATGACATGTGCGGTCAGTCGCGATGACTTTGCCCCCATATTCAGCCAGATGGCGTTTTATAAAAGAAATGACCTTATCTTTGAGAGCGATAATGAAAAATTACAACCCGGGTCTGTTCTTTTAATGGTCGACACAAAAAATATTGGTAATAAAAATCAAGTAGTTTTGAGGGCCGTGTGGAAAGTGACGCCACTGAAGGATAAAAAGGGTGATTTTATCCCTGACAACAGTTCTGGGACCTATGTGTCCGGCTTTACATCAAGAGCCTGGTTTGAAGGAACGATCCCCAAGGTGTCGACGCCACACTATTCTGAACCCAAAAAAGAAAAGGAAAAGGCTTTAGACCAAGGTTTTGACTAAAATAAATTGAAAAATTTAATTCTTATTCGATACTTCATTTTAAGAAGAAACAGTTTACATAAAAATATATAAAATTCAAATTCAAACGGAGGGAAAGATGAGAAGCAAAAGAATGAACAGATTGGTTATGGTCCTTGTTTTAGCAGCAGTGATGGTTGCTTCCAGCGTATTGTCGGCAGGTGCGGCTTTAAGAACAAGAATTGTCGTACTCCCATTTTATGTTGAGCAGGAAGGGATGCGGATACCGGGTCAAGTGATCTTGGTTTTCATTACAGGAGAATATCAGGATTTATTGAAAATCATCTGGTGAGCCATCATTTTGAAGTGATTGATCCGTTTGCAAAAGATGCTTTTGAAAAAGAGTTATCCCGGGTTATGGAAAGCGCGCGTGAAGATTCTGCCCTGGCATGCCGGGAGATGGCAAACCGGTTTGCTGTAGATGCTGTGTATCTGGTGTGGCTGAATGTTAAAGCTCAAAAGACGGCTGACGGATACTGGAAAGCATCTGCCATACTTGATGGAAAAGGTTACGACAGTGGCGGAAGATCCCTGGGTGCAAATGTGTTAAAAACTTTTAAGGTTACAAAACGCTATTTTGACGAAGCAGTTGCTATTGTTGAAAAAGAGGTCGGCGATGTTGTGGGAAGGACCCTTACGAACTGGAGCGGAAAAAAGGGTGTCACCCATGGGGTTCAGACTTCTCAAAGTTCACCGACTCAAAGCGGAGAAGGTGTTCTTGCAAAAAACATTGAAAATCAGGAAAAATATATAAACCTCCGGCTTGACCAGGCAAATGAATACGAGATTGTTGAAGTATTCGGGAAAGTAGTAAACACGGTCAGAGGGGTGATTGACGCAAGACGGTTTAACCAGCGAATTGTTCCTGATAATCCCCAGGCATGTGTAACGGAGTGGGAAGTTGAGATAGATCCAGGAGCAACAGATTCTTTCCGTCTCCAGGCAAATATCATGAAAATGGTAAATGATCTCCTTGATGCGGGCGGTACAATAAGAATAAAAGGAGTTCCATATCGGTATACACCGTTAGAAATGAAACTCATGATGGGTATTATGCCGGGCACAGCAACATCAAGGTCCGTACAGTTTTTTATAGACCGTGAAAGAATGAGAGACCGTGAGTTTTCTGGAAGACATGATCCGGAAAATGCGTCACAGCAGGCAGCAAAACCAGGGTTTGAATAGGGTCAAACAAAAAAACATGTCGCTTAGAAAACGTCAAAATCGATCTTGACATTGGGTATACTTCAATGTATGGGAGTGGTCAAAGCGCTTACAAAGAAAAAGACAAATTCTGGTGACACTTAAATGCAGGGGAATTCGGGACTTTTTGTTTTTTAGATGGGAAAAGCAGAATATAACACCGTCGAAAAAAGGTCTGAAGCTGAATGATAAATGGTATACAATGATAAATGGTATCAGAATGAAAATGGATGGAACA
>CAYZCC010000194.1:0-4003 GCA_964476805.1 uncultured Desulfobacula sp. | reverse complement strand
GTTTGACAACAAAATATTACCATGGTAAGACCATTCTAATTCAATACATTTTAATACCTAATTTAAAGATTGTTAAAAACACAAGTTGGTCGTTTCGTTTTTGACAGTATTTCCGGAAGTAAGCGGGTTTTAATAATTCTATTTTTAAAGGAGATATCTTTATGGCACTCAAAAACCATTTTTTTGTTCATGGGTTCATGGTTTTAATTCTATTATGCGCTGTTCCAGCAACCGGCTTTGCCAAAACCTGGAAAGCCGGCGGTATAGCTAATCCAGAAACCTTACAGCACAAAACACTTGAGAAATGGGTGGAATTGGTAAAGGCAAAAACCAACGGAAAAATAAAATTAAATGCTTTCCCTTCTGAGCAATTAGGCCCTTACAGGGATATGTTTGACAATGTCGTCAGAGGGGTTCAGGAAAGTGGACTGCTTCCGTTAAGCCCTGAATTTGATAAACGCCTTCAGGTCGGTTACACCGTTTTCCTGGCTGATACCTGGGAAGAAGGCAGGAAAGTCTGGAGTAAAGATGGGTGGGTCTTGAAACTTTTGGAACCCATATTTCATGAACTTGGTATTTACCCGCTAGGCGTATATTTTATGGGCTTGAATGGATTTGCCTGTACTAAAGGGCCTGTAGTCATTCCATCTGATATCAAAAAATACAATATTAAAGTCAGAACATGGAATCCTGCAGACCGATTGTTTTTCCAGGAAATGGGAGCCCAAACGGTTGATATTTCATTCTCAGAATTGTTTACTTCCTTGCAGACCGGTGTGGTTCACGCACAGGATAATGCGCCTTTGGTAACTTTTGAACATTTAAGAGAGGTTACTAAATTTTATACTGACGTCAATCTTTTGTTTGAACCTGTTGTCCTGATGGTGAACAAGCAATTGTGGGACAAGCAACCTGCTGCCATTCAGGCTGCTATTCAGGCTGCCGCAGATGAAGCACTGAATTGGGGGAACAAACAGGCTGAAAATGAAGAAAACGAGTACTTTGAAAAAATGCAGAAAAACGGCATCCAAGTTATCCGGCTGACTGACGAGCAACGAGTAGAGTGGAAAAAATATGGCATAAAAAGCTGGGATAAATTTGAAAAAATTATTGGTAAAGAGGCCATGGATAAAGTTCGAATGCACGTGCAATAAAACTTAAAAGAATGCAGAGGTTTTTAAACCTCTGCATTCAACAAAAAAGGTGATTCATGAATGCACTGATGCAATCATTGTATAAAAAGTTAAAATTTGTTGAAGATAACGGAAGAATCGTCACCATTATCGCCATGACGGCAATCATTTTCGTCCAGGTTGTGGCACGGGTATTTTTTAAATGGTCTTCACCGGCAATGGAGGAAGCTGCCCGATTTATCATGATCTGGTCAATTTTCATTGGTGCCGTTGTCAGCACAAGAGAAGACAGCCACATCTGTATGGGGGGCTTTGCAAGAACGCCAAAGGCCCAAGTTTTTTTTAATGTTTTTTCCAAACTAATTACATTTCTCTTTTTATGTGTGTTTGTCAAATGGTCGTATGATTATGCATTTCACTCCTATACCCGGAAAATGAATTCCATTGTTTTAAATGTACCACTTATTGTTGTTCATTCATGTTTTCTTGTTACTGGAACGTTGATGTCCTTACACACATTTATTCATTTAATAAAGCAAACAAAGACAGCATGGCAATTGTTTTTCAAGGAGGCTGACATATGACAGTTCTTCTGATAATGACCGGCGTTACCATTCTATTATCATTGTCCGGGTTCCCGCTGTTTGTCTGCTTTGGCCTTGGCAGCCTTGGGATGATTTTATTTTTGGAAATGAATTCCGGGTTTGCAGTTCCTGCTATCTTTTCAGGGTTAAATTCATTTGTGCTGATGGCGATTCCTTTTTTTATTTTTGCCGGTGGCGTCATGACGGCCGCAGGAATATCCTCAAAAATCGTCTCTTTTGCAAATGCTGTGGTGGGTAGATTCAAAGGGGGACTTGGTGTTGTTACAATTACATCAGCTGCTCTTTTTGGCGCAATTTCAGGCTCGTCTTCCTCTGCTGTGGCGACCATTGGTATGACAATTCTTCCGCAAATGGAAAAATATGGCTATAAAAAGGAATATGGTACTGCCCTGGTTGCCTGCTCAGGTATTCTCGGACAATTAATCCCTCCGAGCATTCCTATGATCCTCTTCGGTATGGTTACAAATACGTCTGTTTCTGGTTGCTTTCTTGCAGCAGCAGGGCCTGGGATTCTTATTATTTTCGTTTATTCAATTATCAATTATATCTATTGTAGAAGACATCCTGAAATTCGTACACTGGAAAAGGTGGATACTGCTGAAAGCCTCAAGCAGATTGCAACTTCAACTCGGAAATCGTCACTGGCACTTCTAATGCCGATTATTGTTCTGGGCGGAATTTACGGCGGTATCTTTACACCCACCGAAGCTGGATGTGTTGCAGTTGTCTACGCAATTGTTGTTGGCGTCGGAACTAAAAAACTGACGCTTGATGCATTTAAAAAAGCTGCAGAAGAGACAGCCAGTATAGAAGGAGCGATTGTTTTTATCATCGCATTCATTATTGTGATGTCCCGGATCTTTACCTATGAACGCTTACCTGATGCCATTGCATCGGCCATGCTTAACCTTACTGAAAATAAAATTGCCCTGTTGCTGCTGATCAACCTTTTTATGATCATTATGGGAATGATCATGGATGACATCAGTTCCATGCTCATTGCAGCTCCCCTGCTATATCCTCTGTTTATGAGCCTGGAAGTCCATCCGTTTCAGATGGCTGCCATCATGGCGATAAACCAGGGAAGCGGTCAGATGACACCACCTGTTGCGACAAATCTGTTTACTGCGTCCCGTGTGTCTAATGTGCCGGTATCAGCTTTTGTAAAATATTGCTTTCCATTTCTTTTACTAGGAAGTTTGCCAATATTGATGCTGGTTACTTTTGTGCCTGAGATCTCTTTATTTTTACCTGATTTTTTTCTGGAAAAATAAGAGGCTCGATATGTTTTTATAATCGATTGAATTCGTTTATATAATTTTGGAGGTAGCTTAAATGACTGCAAAACCAAGGGTACGGATTAATGGTGTAATTTTACCGTGGGAAGAAGCACAGGTACCGCTTTTATCCCATGGTTTATCCAGAGGGTCTGCAATTTTTGAAGTGTTTGGTACACACCAGAAAGGAGACAATACATACGCATTTAGAATGGATAAACACCTTCAGCGCCTGGATCAGACAGCACGTCTTTTAAAAATGAAATTGAAATATACTGCTGAAGATATTGCAAAAGCCACATCAGAAATCGCATCCAAAAATCAAATAGGCAGGGCTATTATTAAAATTGTTGCCTATTGGGGTGAAGAGGCAATAATCGATCTGGTATTAAACTCAAAACTGGATGTGGCTATTTTTTGTATCCCTGCTTCAGATGAATTATCTTTGGATCAAAGCAGGCCCATATCTGCCTGTTTTTCAAAGTGGCGAAAATTGCATCCGGAAACCATACCGGTTCAAGCCAAGGCTTGTGCCAACTACTTAAACAGCTATCTGATACGCAGGGACGCCAATGACAGAGGATTTGATTTGGGGCTGACCGTTGGGACTGACAGCTTTGTTGCAGAAGGATCTATAGAATCAGTGTTTATTGTCAAAGACGGGGTGCTTAAAACACCATCTCTGGGGAAAATTTTAGAAAGTATCACCCGTGATTCCATCCTGAATATTGCTAAAAAAGAGGGTATGCCTGTAGAGGAAACAAATCTTCACAAAGAAAATGTTCTTTGCGCCGATGAAGTATTTACCTGTCACACCGGCATAAAAATATTGCCAATCAAAAAAATCGAAGATAAAAACTTATTAGCACCAGGGCCTGTAACCGAAAAAATCTCACAAATCATGCAGAATGTATTAACTTTTCAGGACGAACGATACAGTAACTGGTTTCAAATGTTATTTTAATTTCAGGAATAAAAAAAATAATTC
>CAYZCC010000193.1:0-4018 GCA_964476805.1 uncultured Desulfobacula sp. | reverse complement strand
GAAATGAAAGTATTGCCCAGACTTCCACATCCCTGTGAGTTTGGCAAATGGTTTAAATGGTTTGACAATGTTTCAGACGATATTAAAGCGCTGCCTGTTTATGAGAAAAATAATGCACACCATTGAAACAGCTTGCAACCACAACAAAGTGTTGTTATATTTTGGGCTATCATGGGAAAAAAACAGAGAGTTGGAAAATATAAGATTACAGGTGGAACAGGCTGGCAGGTTAGCTGATGAGCAGACTCTGAATTTGAACCGGGAAGAACAATCAAGGTTAATCGCCCGGATTAAACACCTGCTGAAAAAAGAGAAAGCGGTTCTGGTTGCCCACTACTATACTGCTCCTGAACTTCAACAGCTTGCAGATGAGACAGGCGGTGTGGTTGCAGATTCGCTTGAGATGGCAAGATTCGGCAATAAGCATTCAGCCTCAACACTTGTGGTGGCAGGTGTTCGTTTCATGGGTGAGACTGCTAAAATACTCAATCCTGAAAAAAGAGTGTTCATGCCGGACACAAGAGCTGACTGTTCCCTTGATATCAGCTGTCCTGCAGAGGAATTCTCCCAATACTGCGACTTCCATCCTGATCATACCGTTGTGGTTTATGCCAATACAAGTGCAGCTGTCAAAGCAAGAGCTGACTGGGTTGTAACATCAGGCATTGCATTGAAAATCGTAAAATATCTGGCGGGCAGAGGTGAAAAAATCCTATGGGCTCCTGATAAACACCTTGGCAATTATGTTAAAAAAGTGAGCAAAGCCAAAGATATGCTGCTGTGGCCAGGGACCTGTATCGTCCATGAAAGCTTTAAGGCGGAAGGAATTCAAAAACTCAAAGAGAAGCACCCAGATGCTGCTGTTCTGGTTCATCCTGAATCCCCGGAAGATATCATTGCCATGGCAGATGTTGTGGGGTCCACAACGGCTATCATCAGCGCGGCAAAGGAGCTTGATGCTCCCAGTTTTATTGTTGCCACAGAGCCGGGCATATTTTATAAAATGAAAGAGGCAGCGCCAGGTAAAATATTTCTGGAAGCTCCCACCGGTGGAATATCAGCCGCATGTGAATCGTGTCTTCGCTGCCCGTGGATGGCCATGAACGGTCTTCGTAACCTTGCTGGAGTTCTTGAAAATCAGAATCCTGAAAATGAGATTCATATTGATGAAGCAATCCGGAGAAAAGCATTAATTCCCTTAAATCGAATGCTTGATTTTAACCATCCATAAAGTGTAGATTCTCTGTTGCAGGAAATGGGATACAGTATGCAGTCTGATCGAAAAATTATGGACAAGAAACCCATTCTTTGTGAAGCAATAGCCTGCACACCTGTTTTTATGGAACTCAACATGCCGGTTTGGTGTATTTCCTTTTTATAATCTCTCCCATAATGCTTACCGCTATCTCAGCCGGTGTCTGGGCCTCAATTTTCATTCCAATGGGAGAACAGACAGTATCAAGCGCATTTTGCGAAACCCCTTTTTTCATCAGGTTTGCATATATGGTATCTCGTTTTCCTCTGCTTCCTATCATTCCGATATAGGCAGGAGAGGTTTTCAAAGCATTCTCAAGTACGCTCTGGTCATGGAGATGTCCACGTGTAAGAATGACAATATATGAATTATTATCAATTTCAAGGTCGTCAAAGGCATTGGAAAAGTGCTTTACAGCATGTATTTTTCTTGCATATGGAAATCGTCGAGAATTTGCAAACTCTTCTCTGTCATCAATAACAACAGTTTGAAAATCAGCAATATGGGCAATACTTGCAAGTTGATATCCAACATGCCCCGCACCAAAAATAAATAGGCACTCCATGGGTTCAATGGGCGCAATGATAAATTCTTCAAAATTCAGGTTGTGAATGACTGGTGACGGACCATGAAATTTATTATCAAGAATATCACCCAAAAGAGATTTTGGCAGTATATCCTTCCCAACAGTTTTCCCATCCGGCATAACAAGACATCTTTCCATGGTAAAATCAGATTTGCTGACGCCTTGAATTTTAGAGACAAGAAACCCTTTTTTACCCTTTTTTTCAAGATCAGAAAGGGATGAAAACAGAGTTGCAAGACCAGATTGTCTGCCGTGTGAGCTCACGGATTTTAATTCAGGGCCATGTTTTGAATCTGAATCTCTATTCTGCACAAATGTTTCAATCAGAATAGAGAGCGTACCACCGCATACCATATCAAGTCCATCCTTAAGATCCTGATCCAGTGTGAACTCCTTTATGGCGCATTTCTCTTTTTTTAACAGGTCAATGCATCCATCCATCACCATTGCTTCTACAAGACCTCCGCCAATGGTGCCATGGATTGTCCTGTCCTTTAATACGATCATCTTGCTGCCGGAAGTTCTCGGAGTGGACCCTTTGTGTGTCAGTATTGTGGCAACTGCAAAGTTCTTGTTATCATTAAGGAGGTCAACGATCTGCTGGCTTAATATTTCCATCATTCAACCCGCTTTCTATTGTAATAATATTTTTTGATTTTCTGCCATGATTTTACTTTCCAACATATCAAGTTCGTCAGACACTATTTTCTTTACCATGATAATGATGGGGCGTGTTTTTTGATGTAAACCCCACCTTGCCTTTATTGGGTCTGCTCAATGAGATGTTATTTCCAACAGCTGCCTCTGCAATTCTGATGGCCGCATCATTGTGGCGTAAGGCGCTAAAATCTAATTTAACAATTCAAAATTATCCGCCAAGGTTAGGGTTGATAAATTCTATTGTATCTCTCTCCTGTACAGTTGTGGTTTTATAATTTTTGGGGAAAATATATTTACCGTTTATTTCCACAATAAGATCAGGATCCCCCTCTTTGAACAGATCAATGAGGGCATAAATGCTGATATTGTCAGGTATGGTTTCTTTTAATCCATTTAACTCTATTTCCATATTCCCTCCCCATTTTAAAAATTAAAAACCTGCCCTGCCAATATGGATGATTACTGATTGACATCCCGGCAGGCAGTACAATCTGAATCCGGTTCAATTGATATACTCTCTATTTTCATATCAAGACCAGAGATTCTAAGCAGTCTGTTTTCAAGTCTGTCAGTAGCAGTGCCAATATCCAGTATCAATTTAACACTCTCCATTGCCTGTATGGACGCTGTAATACCTGCCGCAGCTCCAAGTACTCCCTTATCAGGCTTTTTTTGGGGAGGTTTGATTATACACTCAAAACATGGCGTCTGCCCAGGAACAAAGCATGATACCATTCCATTAAATCCCTGGACTCCGCCAAACACAAAGGGTATGCCATGTCTGATGGAAGCCTGGTTTAAAACCTGCCTTGCTGTATAATTGTCACAACCATCTACAATAACATCCACTCTCTTTACAAGGGGATCAATATTATCTGCTTTTAACCTGGTTTTGACCGGAGTGATCTGAATGGATGAATTGAGTTTCTTTATACGGTTTGCAGCCGATTCGACTTTTTCTACTCCAAGGAAAGTTTCAGAGTGTAACAACTGCCTGTTGAGATTGCTTAAATCTACACGGTCATGGTCAGCAATGATAATATGTCCTACACCTGCAGCAGCAAGGTAGAGGCTTGATATGGATCCAAGCCCCCCGGCTCCTGCAATCAGGACACTTTTTTGTCCAAGTGTCTTCTGACCTTCAGAGCCGATCTGGGGCAACAGGATCTGACGTTCATATCGTCTGTTATGCATATCCTTCAGGTTATCAGATTCTTCCATGTTGTAAGGCTTTGGGTATTTAATCCGTTCCTGTTCTCTCTTTATATTCCTGAATGGCAGTGAAGACCCGTTCAGGAGTCAGAGGGAGTTCAAAAATTCTTACTCCTGCTGCATCATAAACAGCATTTAAAATCGCTGGTATAGTGGGCATTATAGCGCCCTCTCCAACCTCTTTGGCACCAAAAGGACCGTTGGGTTCATCACTCTCTATAACCACAGTCTTTACTTTTGGCATATCCATTGCTGTAACAATTTTATATTCAGCCAGATCATTGTTAATAACATTACCCTGGTCA
>CAYZCC010000192.1:0-4062 GCA_964476805.1 uncultured Desulfobacula sp. | reverse complement strand
ATAGGGTGCGGAATGTAAGATCAAATACTTCAAATATCCTTTTTAATTGGTTGCCTCGTCTAAAATCTCTACAACATCCTTAATCGGTATTTGCTGACCTGTTTCCATGATCCCATCATGGAGCATGTTTGCGCAGAAAGGACATGCAGATGCAATCGTTGTGGCACCAGATGCCACTATCTGTTCTGCTCTGGTATTGTTAATTCGGGCACCGATGGTCTCTTCCATGAACATCCTGGAGCCACCAGCACCGCAGCAAAAACCTGCTGATTTTGAGCGCTCCAATTCAACTAGAGGGCCTGTATTTGTCTTTTCAAGAATCTGCCTTGGGGATTGATAGATATTGTTCCACCGTCCCAGATAACAGGAATCGTGATAGGTGACTGATCCAAAAGCCCTGGCACTGATGTTGAGACGACCCACCTTGATCAAATCATTAAAAAAATCAGCCGTGTGAACCACCTTGTAGTCGGCTCCAAAATCAGGATACTCATTTTTAAGGGTGTTATAACAATGGGGGCAGCCTGTAAGAATGGTGTCAAATTGATACTGACTGAAGGTTTCCACATTCTGGGCGATCATCATCTGGGCCAGATACTCATTGCCGGCTCTGCGCGCTATATCGCCGTTGCAGATTTCTTCATCTCCCAGAATAGCAAAATCCACGCCTGCTTTTTGAAGGACCCGGGCAGTGGCCTGGCTGACCTTTTTACCCCTGTCATCAAAAGAACCAGCGCACCCGACGAACCAGAGTACCGCTGCCTTTTGTTTCTCAGCCATAATGGGGACATCCATATCCTGGCACCAATTCGCTCTAGTATCTGTAGAAAATCCCCAGGGATTAGCCTGGTTTTCCAAGTTATTGAATGTTTCCTGCATTTCAGAAGGGAAATTGGCTTCCATGAGGACCTGGTGCTTTCTCATCTCAACCACAAAATCGAGGTGCTCAATATTGACCGGACAGATTTCTTCACAAGATCTGCAGGTGGTGCAGGACCATAACACATCATCCGTTACTTTTGCCCCTGCTCTCATCAGAGGTTGAATTTCATTCTTTTGGTTGTTTAGCAGCAATGTAGACTGCTCCAGCAGATCTACCTTAAGATCGTGGATCAGTTTTTTAGGTGACAGGGGTTTGCCTGTGCCTGATGCTGGGCAAAGTTCTTCACAGCGGCCGCATTCAGTGCAGGCGTATAGGTTTAAGACATTGTGCCAGCTAAATTCGCTGCTCTTTCCTATTCCGAAGGTCTCTGCCTCTTCATCTTCGAGATCGGTTTTTACGATACCCTTTTCAACATCAAGACGCTTAAAGAAAACATTGGGAGCGGCCGCTAGTAGGTGCAGGTGTTTGGATCCCGGGATATAAATCAGAAAACCGAGAATAGTCCCGATGTGAATGTAATAGAATAATTCATATCCAATGGTGAGGCTGTGCTGTGATAGCTGGGTAATTCCAAAAACTGAGGCCAATATGCCTGAGACAGGAAATACATTTGAATAATCAAACTCATCGATTAGCATGGACATCTGGAAGGCATTGATAAAGTGGAATGACAGCACAATCACAGATGTAAACAGGATGATCAGGTTGGCATCCCTTCCCATGGTCAGATAATCTGGTTTTAAAACCAAGCGCCGGTAAAGGGCGTAGACAAACCCAATCAGGACAAAAAAACCTAAGATATCCGCCGCATACAGATAAATTGAATAGACTCCGGGAGTAAGATGGCCAAAATCAAACCCTGGAATCACGCCCTTGATCATCAACTCAAGCGAATGGGGCTGGATAGCCATGAAACCAAAAAAAATCAGGGTATGCGCAAGACCTGGAAACAATTTTCGTCTTACATTGGTTTGACCAAGGACATCAGTAAAGAGAACCTTTATCCTTGCATTGACTCTATTCACGATAGGTTTGGGCTCTCCATCAACTGCCATCATTATATTGTAGAGTCTGCTCACCTTTTTAAAAAAGTAGCCAAAAGCCCCTCCAAGGGCGATAAGCATAAACACAGTCTTGAATAGGATATATTTTTCCATTTCCACCAAATTCTCTGCGGGATTATTATAACCCGGGGCTAGCAAACCGTCCCATAGCTTTTATCTTAAAGGATGTTATGGAAAGTAAGCGGTAACGATATTGCTATCATTACCGATGAACAGATTACAGTTTTTCAGTCAGTACTGGAACGACATCAAAAATATCACCTACAATGCCGTAATCACACTTTGCAAAGATAGGGGCATCCTTGTCTTCATTAATGGCAACGATCACCTTGGAGGTCTTCATGCCGGCAAAATGCTGAATCGCTCCAGACACACCGCAGGCAATGTAAAGTCTTGGACTTACGGTTTTTCCGGTCTGCCCAATCTGCATGGAGTGAGGCGCATAGCCGGCATCAACTGCTGCTCTTGACGCACCGACGGCTGCGCCAAGTTTTTCAGCGCAGGCATCCAGCATAGAATAGTTTTCAGCCGCCTTAATGGCCCGCCCGCCAGCGATGATGATAGCTGCTTCTGTCAGATCTATTTTAGCGCCCTTATCCTTTTTTACTTCCACTATCGTGGTCAATCCAGGGTCTGCAATACCAGCATCAAATTCCACCAGCTCACATTCCATGGGAGAGGCGGCAGGTTCAATGGAGTTTGGCCGCATCGTACATAGCAACAGATCTGCATTTACTTTCAAGGTGGCAAAGGTTTTACCGCTGAAGTGAGATTTTTTCACGGTTTTATCTGCAATATTGACTGCCACACAGTCTGATACCAGGGGTTCATCCAAAATGGCAGCTACTCTTGCAAAAAGGTCCTTGCCAACGGCACTGGCTGTTCCCAAAAGGGCCTCCAGGTTATATTCTTTTACTGCTGCCGCCAGGGTTTCTGCCTGAAGATCAGGGCTTGTGGTGAGGTCGCCTTTGATACTGACAATGGTGGTGGCCCCATATTCTGCCAATGTATCTTTAGCAGCTACCGCATTTCCAGCCATTAAAAGCGCATATAGCGTTTGACCTGTTGCTGCGGTCATGACACCCAGGCTGGTCTCTTTGACCGCTCCATTTTCCATTTCAATTAATATACCTGTATTTGCCATTATAACACCTTTTCAACTTCTTTAAGGATTCTGACAAGTTCAGTCACCTGACTATCCACAGACCCATTAATCATTTTTGCACCAGTGCGTTCAGGAACAACCTCCAGTTTCTCTAGAGCCACTTTTCCCTGTGATGCATCAATGCCAAAATCAGAGAGGGGCATCTCCTTGATCTCTTTTTTCTTGGCCTTGACGATATCGGGAAACTTTGGATACCGGGGCTTGTTCAACCCTTTTGTGGCACCGATCACACAGGGGGTACGCATTTCAATAACCTGTTTTTCGCCTGCGCCGGATTCCCGGGTGGCCCTGGCTTTTCCCCCTTCAAAGGTTAAGATAGAGACTTCATTGACAATCGGCAATCCAAGCGATTTTGCCAGCCGGTACGGGGTCTGAAAACTTTCCGTATCCACAGATCCTTTTCCAGCAAAAACCATATCACCTAAGCCATCTGCCTCCATGGCCGCTTTCAGGGCTTGGGCAGTCAACATACTGTCCAGGAACTGGGTGTTGGTTTTAACCAGGATGGATCTGTGAGCGCCCATAGCCATAGCCCCTCTGAGGGTGGAAGCGGCATCCGCCTGGCCTACCGTCAGGGCCACGACTTCGCCGCCCTCTTTTTCTACGATGCTCACCGCCTCTTCAATGCCGAACTCATCATAGGGGTTGGCAATGAATTTGACATCCGCGTCCTCATATCCGTTTTGACCTACCACTTTAATGGTGGCAGCTGTGTCAGGTACATGTTTGACACATACAAAAATTTTCATGATGATATTTCCTTATGAGCAAATTGTTTTTTCAAAACAATAGGGATTGGTCCGCGTTAAAAAAGACCGGACATGCCAGAACGCCCCTATTTTTTTGCCCGCTTTCCCTTTGGATCATGGGGGGCGGAGTTAGTGTAACATCTTTTGTAACTACTCAGAGCACTTCATCTTCGGCCCTTCAGGCCTTTCCATATAGCGATG
>CAYZCC010000191.1:0-4074 GCA_964476805.1 uncultured Desulfobacula sp. | reverse complement strand
CCTTCTGATGCTGCCATTGACTTCAGCCTGGCTGAACAGATAAGGAAAATCCTTGCAACTTTGACTCCAAGGGAAGAAAAAGTACTTAGAATGCGATTTGGAATCGGTGAAAAGTCTGACCATACCCTAGAAGAAGTTGGAAAAGATTTTACGGTGACAAGGGAGCGTATCCGCCAGATAGAAGCAAAAGCATTACGAAAGCTTCGCCACCCGACAAGAAGCAGGAAACTTAAGACATTTATTGAGAATTAAATCTTGATTTAAAGTGGGTATTTGTATATATTCTGTAAGTTTGTGCAGTCAGGAGGGGCCCATAGCTCAGTTTGGCAGAGCCACCGGCTCATAACCGGTCGGTCCCTGGTTCGAATCCAGGTGGGCCCACCCGTCATGAAAAATAGAAAATAGAGACGGGAACGATGCAGTATGCGCATTAACGGCGTAATTTGAGAAAAACAGACTGCATATTTTGATCTTCATGATATTCCGTAAAGAGACAGTATGAATATTTATAATAAAAAAGGACATTTGAATTGAATATGAGTGTACCTGATAAACATCAACTTAAGATATATAAATTAAAAAAGCGTGGGATTAACCCACGCTTTTTTAATTTTGGATAAGTGGTGGTAACACTTGAGAAAATACTTGAACTGATCAACACAATTGCCCCTTTTGATATGGCAGAAGATTGGGATAACTGCGGGCTTCAAGCTGGAAATCTGAATCAGGAGGTCAAAAAAGTTGTCATCGGCCTGGATGTATCCATACCATTAATGAATGCTGCAAAAGAGAGTAAATGCGATCTGGTATTGACCCATCACCCTTTGATGATAAAGCCTGAAAAAAAGATTGATTTCAATACAATGCCTGGCAGAGCCGTTGAAATTGCTGCAAGAGAGAGAATCAGCATTGTATCCGCGCATACAAATCTTGATAAGGCAAATGAAGGCTTAAATGATTATTTTGCTGCGAGGCTTGGTGTTCATAAAACAAAAGCTTTTTACATTGGAACCCACTCTTCTGTTCAAGAGGATCAAACTTTCGGTATTGGGAGGATTGGATTTCTGAAAAAAGAGACCACCCTTATTAAGTTTGCGAAAAAAATAAAAGAGAGGCTTGCATTGGCGCATTTGAGAATTACGGGAAATATGGATTTGCCTCTGAGCCGTTTTGCTGTTTGTACAGGTAGCGGCGGATCTCTTGTAAATGAGTTCTTAAGGTCAAATGCTGATGTTTATATAACAGGGGATATAAAATATCATGAGGCAAGGCTTATAGAATGGCATTCAAAAGCCCTGATAGATGTTGGACATTTTGGTTCTGAATATATAGCTGTTGATCTGCTTCATGATAAGCTGAGGCAGGAAGCGCAAAAAGCGAGTATCAATATAGAGGTAATAAAATTTAAAAATGAGAAAGATCCATTTATTATAGTTTAAGGATAAAATTATGAATGATACTTCCAAACAAAATATTACGGCACTCATAAAACTTCAGGAAGCTGAAACTCAAATTGTCAGATTAAAAGATGTTCTAAGAAAAGTTGACAAAAAAAAGGGGGAGTTGAATGCAAAATTGAAATTATTTGGAGATGCCCTGGAAGGAAAAAAAGAGGAACTCGCTGCTGCTGTCAAGAATTGTAAGGATAGTGAGATAGAGATCCAGATTGTTGATGATAGAATCATTAAAAGCAATGAAACTTTAAGAATGGTAAAAACCAATAAAGAGTATCAGGTTCTTCTAAGAGAAGTGGATGACAATAAAAAACGTAAAGATGCTTTTGAAAATGAGTTGTTGGAATACCTTGATGTGAAAGAGAAAAATGAAGCCGATGTCGAGAATAGTGAAAAAGAGTTTGATCTTTTAAAGGATCAAATCAGATCTGAACAAAAAGATATTGAAAGAAAATCATCAGATGACAGAGAGCTTCTTGAAGATTACCTGCTTCAACAACAAAAGATTGGTGAAAGTCTGGATGTTTCCCTGATGCAGAGATTTGCAAAAATATCAAAAATGAACCAGGGACTTGCTGTTGTAAAGGTAAAAAATGCAATCTGTAATGGTTGTTTTATGAATATCCCACCGCAGCTATATATTGAAGTACAGCGCGGGGATTCGTTGATTTTATGCCCGCAATGCAGTAGAATCCTCTATCATGTGGATGAAGAATCGGTTTGACCACGAAAAATGATCGCCAGGTTTCAACCTGGAGGAAAGTCCGAACACCACAGGACAGGACGCTCCATAACGTGGAGTCACGGTGACGTGAAGGAAAGTGCAACAGAGAACAGACCGCCTTGCTGTCAACCAGTTGACAACAGGGTAAGGGTGAAACGGTGCGGTAAGAGCGCACCAGTTTTTCAGGTGACTGGAAAAGCTTGGTAAACCCCGTCCGGTGCAAGACCAAATAGGAAAACAATTTAGGGTTGTCCGCCCTCATGTTTTCGGGTAGGTTGCATGAGGTGTACGGCAACGTACATCCTAGATGAATGATCATTGACCTGTTCAAGGTAACAAGAACCGGTAACAGAATTCGGCTTATGAACGGGTCAGACCGATTCCTGCTGTTTTTGATTACTGATTCTTATGATGAATGATAAAAGCGGTGAAATAACATTTAAAGAGAAAGCCAATATTTTTTCTTTTGAATATTTAAAATGCATTATCTGTATAGACAGTTTTTCTGATGGGGATTACCTTTTTACAAAAAAACTGTTTTCAAAGCTTGTGGCTACTTCCCGTATTCTTGAGGATTTTTTGGATTTCCATGGTGCAAAAACAAACAAAGATTGGGTTTTTTACAGAGAGCTTGCTGCTACAATGCAACATCTGTCTCTGGCATGCTACTCCCAGCGGCATGTTTTAAATCGTTTAACCTTTTACTCCTTTGATAATGATTTTCAGGAAATATTCAAGCAGGAAGCATCAGACACGCTTAAAATTCTGCAAAACTCCATAAAACTTACAGGTTCTTCAGCTTTGCTTGAAGCAGAACGTCTGGATATAGCAATACCGGATAAAGGATATGATCCTACCTTTTTTCCAGGAATTTCATCCAGACAGCAGCTTGATTACAATATTGATGATTTCAGTTCCAGCGATAAGCAGCAGAAAAACCTTACCCGAATGGCAACGGAATTCCTTGAAGTTGTCAAAGAGTTTGATCAATATGAATTCTATGAACGGTATGATTTAAAAAAAATACATGAACTGGTGCCTGAACAAATTAATGAGGTCACCATTCGAAGGTATGAAATGCTTATTCATAATATTCAATCTTCATTTGATTCCTATGTGGTAAACATTAAATCACCCACGGATAAGTTCAAGCTGAAGCGTCTTCGCAGCCATTTTTCAATAGTTTTTCATATCCTCCAGATTTTGGGCCGATTACTCCATTTTTATGAGCGCCACCTTTATGATACCGGTTTTAAAAATGTATATAAAAATATCAGTATTTCGCTCTCTTATATAATCGATCCTGCTGTATTGTTAGATCGCGCTGTAAATTTCTGTCTCTTTTATGCATGGAAATTTTTATCCTCTGGAAAAGCCATTGCATCCCAGATATTGAATGAAAATATGAAGACCGCTTTAATCGACGTAACAATCCCCAGGGATAGAGGTTTCCACAGCCGTCCAAGCCTGTTGGTAGCGAAAATAGTTCAGCATTATGGTGGTGAGGTTAAAATGATTGTAAGCGGTGATGTGTTTGATGCGTCAAGTGTTCTTGATATTCAGTGGGCCGGTGGAAAAATTAAAAAAGAGGAGATAGAGAGTGTCCAGTTCAAAGGAGACCTGAGGGCTTTAAATGATCTTGAAATTCTGGCAGGTGTTAACTATGGTGAAGATCACATGGGCAAGGGAATCCCTCTGCCAAAAGAGTTGTCTTATTTAACCTGAAAATGATGTGTTCAAAAAATATTGTCATAATAGTTGCTGCTGGTAAAGGCCTTAGAATGGGGAATGATACTAAAAAGCAATACCTTTGTCTTGATGAAATTCCAATACTGGTTCATACGATGATGGTTTTTGACAAATGTGATGATATCCATGAAATTATTCTTGTCGTTC
>CAYZCC010000190.1:3883-4126 GCA_964476805.1 uncultured Desulfobacula sp. | reverse complement strand
ATTCCATATATAAAGGTTAGAATTCCATATATTAAAGGTTAGAATTCCATGATAAAAACCGGTAAAAAAAATCTCATTACCGATGTTCCAGGGATCAAGGTGGGCAATGCCCAGGATGAAAAGCTGCGAAGCGGGGTTACCGTTGTTAAACCGGATGACCCAGCCACTGCATCTGTGGATGTAAGGGGCGGGGGGCCTGGAAGCCGTGAAACCGAAGTCTTGAATTCAGACGGCCTGGTGGAT
>CAYZCC010000190.1:2161-3873 GCA_964476805.1 uncultured Desulfobacula sp. | reverse complement strand
TGTTTTAAGCGGTGGCTCAGCCTATGGTCTGGATGCAGCCGGCGGCGTGATGTCCAGCCTTGCAAAACAGAAAATCGGATTTCAACTTGGAGATGCCATTATTCCGATTGTGCCAAGTGCTGTTCTTTTTGATCTTTTAAATGGCGGCAATAAAGCGTGGGGAGATTCATCTCCATATGCATCTCTGGGACAAAAAGCGGTCAGCCGGTGTGATACAGATTTTAAACTTGGGAATCATGGCGCCGGCGCCGGGGCCGTTGCCGGCGGCATAAAAGGGGGCCTGGGAAGCGCCTCTTTTGTTTATGATGATAACGGCACACAGATAACCGTCGGCGCCATTGCCGCTGTCAACTCCATGGGATCCGTAACAATGCCGGACAGCTCAGTGATTTGGGCAGCACCCTTTGAACAGAACTTTGAACTGGGCGGACAGAAAGCACCTGAGGCAGGTATTCAGTATAATCTTGACTACACTTTTGAGCTGCCGGTTGGTAAGAACACAACACTTGTAATAGTTGCCACAGATGCGGTTTTAACAAAACCTCAGGCCAGGCGTGTATCCATTATGGCTCAGGATGGTCTTGCCCGGGCTATCAGGCCAGTACACTCCCCCTTTGATGGAGACAGCCTGTTTGTGCTGTCCACAGGAAGAAAAGAGCTGCCAGAGCCAGTCACCGGCATTTCAAAACTGGGAATGCTGGCAGCTGACTGCGTGGCAAGAGCCATTGCAAGAGGTGTTTATGAAGCGGTAAGTCTGGGAAACTTTGAAAGCTACAGATCTAAATTTGAAAAATAGATAAAGCGGAATTTCAATGTATCAGTCCAGCAATCATTTTAACTTGACAATAATGGCTCAAGTTGATTAGAAATATTAATCAACTAATTAACTTATATAAATTATTATTTAGAGGAGAGACAATTATGAACGTTCTGAAGTATGCATTATTAAGCATGTTTACAGCAGTTATACTCTTGACGGCGCCATCGGCAATGGCAGCAAAAAATCATTTCACAATGGGAATGGTGCTGGAACCGCCCCATCTTGATCCCACCGCAGGTGCAGCAGCAGCAATTGATGAAATTGTGTATGCCAATGTATTTGAAGGGTTGACCCGTATTGATAAAAATGGTGCTGTACAACCTGCTTTGGCAAATAGCTGGGATATCTCGGCAGATAAAAAAGTGTATACCTTTCATTTGCAAACCGGTGTCAAATTTCATGATGGTTCAGAATTTGATGCATCCGATGTTGTTTTCTCCATTAACAGAGCCCGCTCTGAGAAGAGTGTCAATGCCCAGAAAGTTCTGTTTAACCCCATCGCGTCTGTGGAAAAAAAAGATGCCAATACCGTGGTCATTACACTCAAACAGTTGACGGGAAGCTTTCTGTTTAACATGGGATGGGGAGATGCTGTCATTGTGGATTCAGCAACTGCTGATAAAAACAAAAGCAACCCGGTAGGTACGGGTCCTTTTAAATTTAAAAAATGGGTCAAAGGAGACAGGATCGAACTTGTAAAAAACAACACTTACTGGGGAACTCCTGCCAGGCTTGATAAAGCCACCTTTAAGATAATTCCTGATCCTGCGGCGGCTGTTTCAGCCATGCTTGCCGGTGATATAGATGCCTTTGCCAATATTCCGGCACCTGAAACCATATCACAGTTCAAGGCGGATCCAAGATTCAAGGTTGTCATCGGAAGCACTGAAGG
>CAYZCC010000190.1:0-2151 GCA_964476805.1 uncultured Desulfobacula sp. | reverse complement strand
ACCCTCCTCTCCACCAATAATACAAGGGGTCCTTTTGCCAAATTAAAGGTAAGACAGGCTGTTGCCCATGCACTGGATAGAAAATCCATAATAGATGGTGCCATGTTTGGTTTTGGAACCCCTATCGGAACCCATTTTGCACCCCACCATCCCGCATATGTTGATCTTGTAAACAAGTTTGAATTCAATATTGAAAAGGCCAGGGCTCTTTTGAAAGAGGCTGGATATCCAGACGGGTTTAACGCTGTTATCAAGCTGCCGCCGCCAAGTTATGCAAGAAGGGGTGGAGAGATTGTCGCATCCCAGCTGGCTAAAATTGGAATCAGGCTTGAGATAGTACCTGTTGAGTGGGCACAGTGGCTTGACCAGGTATTTAAGAAAACAGATTATGATCTCACCATTGTATCCCATACCGAACCCATGGATATTGGAATATATGCACGCAAGGATTATTACTTTAACTATGATAATCCAGAATTTCAGGCGTTGATGACCCATCTGGATGCAACCGTGGATGTTGAAAAACGGTATAAAATACTGGCAGATGCACAACGCATGATATCTGCAGACTGTGTCAACGGATTCTTGTTCCAGCTGGCAAAACATGGGGTCTGGAACAAGAAAGTGAAGGGTCTCTGGGAAAACAGTCCGGTTCAGGCCAATGATTTAACAGAAGTCTACTGGTCTAAATAAATTTTGACTGAAAATTCACTCATCTGCTTTGTTACGGCAAACTTTTGCAATCCTCATGTATTTTAGCACACGCGGGCTGCAAAAATTCTTGCGCCTCACATATGGACCACTTTCCAGTCAAAAATGGTTTCCCATTAGACATTAAATATACATATGAAGATATTTTTACTAAAGCGGCTGGTAACAATGATGATAACGTTACTAGTCGCTTCTTCTGTTGTTTTTTTCGTTCTTGAAATTCTACCTGGTGATCCTGCTGCTGTCATGCTGGGCATTAATGCCGAAGCGGATACCCTTGCCGCACTACGCGCAGAACTCGGGCTGGACAGACCGGTGGCTGTCAGATATTTGAGCTGGCTTGCCGATCTTTGCCAGGGTGATCTGGGCGTCAGCTATACCTATGATGTACCTGTTTTAGATCTGATCAAGGAGAGAGTATATCTCAGCTTTCCCCTTGCTGTTCTCGCTATTACCCTATCCACCTTCATTGCAATACCTCTCGGGATTATCGCTGCTTCAAATCACGCCAGACCCATGGATTTTCTGGTCATGATTTTTTCCCAGCTCGGTATTGCAATACCCAATTTCTGGTTTGCTCTCCTGTTAATAATTTTTTTTTCCATATTTATGGGACTTCTTCCAGCAGGCGGTTTTGCCGGCTGGGATGCCGGAATTATTCCGGCGCTCTCATCTTTACTGCTGCCGACGGTTGCGCTGGCGCTGCCTCAGGCAGCTATTTTAACCCGGGTGACACGCTCTTCTCTTCTTGAAGTTCTCAAAGAAGATTACATCAGAACCGCCCATGCCAAAGGCGGCAGTTCCAGACGTATTTTATGGCGGCATGCCCTGAGAAATGCAATGATTCCGGTTGTGACAATTATGGGGCTGCAATTCTCCTTTTTACTTTCAGGAACAATCATTATCGAAAATGTCTTTTACCTTCCTGGAATCGGTCGATTGATTTTTCAGGCCATCGCACAAAGAGATCTGATTGTGGTTAAAAACCTGGTGATCCTTCTGGCCGTATCTGTTGTGGTCATAAATTTTATTGTTGATATGCTGTATGCTGTGATTGACCCCAGACTGCGGGGCGCTCAAAATGTATGAACGTTTTGCAGAGGTATTTTCCCACGGCATGAAAAACAGAAATTTTGTGGCCGGCGGTATGATAACGGCTGCATTTTTTGGACTGGCGCTGCTCTCCTATATATGGACACCGCACCCCATTGAAAACATAAATATATCTGACAAGCTTTTATCACCCAACACCCTGTATCTGCTGGGTACAGATCAATTTGGAAGGGATATTCTTTCCATGCTGATAATGGGTGCTAAAAATTCAATTATTGTCGCCTTTGTCGCCATTGGTATCGGACTTGGCATTGGCATGCCGCTGGGCCTGGCTGCCGCATCCCGGGGAGGCTGGACCGATGAGCTGATTATGCGGTTTAATGATTT
>CAYZCC010000189.1:0-4128 GCA_964476805.1 uncultured Desulfobacula sp. | reverse complement strand
TGAAATTTCCTCTTTTTTAACTTTTCCAGGTGCCTGTATTAAATCTGGCAGAGCCTCCCCTCCAGCCACAGCACAAAGCGTATTATCAATCATCTTAAGTTCGGGATTCCTGGATCCGGTGATCTTTTTTATCCAGTTTTCATATATTTCATTACTCTGGACTGAATTCTCTTCCAGCCGTTTGACAAACATAAAAGCAAAATGAGACCCGAACCCTGCAGCAAGGTGGAGACCATATTCAGAATCAATTTTATCCTGACCTGAAAAATTAAGATTTTTAAAATGCCCTGGTATTTTCTTTAGATTTGCAATAGGAGGTGCTTTTCTTTTCTGAAGGGCTTTGACCATTACAACATCCTCTATGGCAGCACCCAGTGTATGACCTGTAAACCCCTTGGTATTGGATATGCAAATAGAGTTCAAGTGACCGTCAAAAGTGGTCTGAAGCGCTGTTACTTCAGCATCAGCACTTCCTCCCCTTGCCGGAGTATATGTCTCATGGGACATGAAAAGAAGCTTATCTGCATACTCTTTTTTACGGATCCCTTTCTGCTTTTCAACTTTTGCAATGAATTTTTTCATTTCATAGGCCATGTGCGGCACATCAATATTAAAGGCATGGTATGCAGAGTTCGCAATATGGGTACCCAGAATTTCACACTGACCATTCATCCCTCTCTGGGCTGCACAGGTTTCTCTTTCAACAACAAGCCCCACAGCACCGGCTCCGATAATCGTTCCATTACGATCTTCATCAAAAGGTTTGGCCGCTTCTGAAATCCTTTTTTTAATAGTGGCAGCACCCACGGCCAGAAATCCTGATTCGACCCACGGGCCTTGTTTTGGAGAACTCATATTGTCACCGCCTATGACGATAACCCTCTTGCAGCGGCCAACTCTGATCCAGTCTTCAGCAATACCAATGGCAAGTGTAGTGGATGCACATGCAGCACTGACCAGAGTGTTTGGCCCTTTGGCCTTGATAACCTGGGCAAGATGGGCAGATCCCAGGGGAGTGGCATTGGCAAGAAAATTTCTGTCAAATTTAAAATTGGCAAAATCCGGCTTTTTCCTCGATTTGGCCTTAAAAAACCATTCGGTCAGCTGCTCTTTAATCTCCTGCTCTTTTATCTTCTCCATGAGATAATAGTAGATATTTTCAAACTCTTCATAGGGTTTTAGAAACAGCTTTTCATAATAGTATTTTTCAAGTTCTGTAATAAAAGTTTCAATATTTGGAAGTATGGAAGATACGATCACACCTGTCTCTTCCTGCATCTCTTCTGGCAGGGCAAAGCCGTCAGGAATCAGACTTTTCCCGTCTTTCACCTTTTTATACTGCATGACAAGAGGGATATTCGCATCTTTCAAGGCTTCAATACCTGCAGCAATGGCAATCCCCATGCTTATATCATATTGTGCTTTAATACCGTATTCATCTGTAAGGTTGAAATACCCCAGCTGACCGGCAAGATGTATCACATCTTCTGTTTTGGTAATCTGGACAAATCTGGCGTTTCCGTCGGGCTGTTTGTAAAGTTTGATAATATTTTTATCAATGATCTGTTCCTGCCCTTCAGGGGTCAGCGGATCAATAAAATTTTCACCATTTAAAATCGCATCAAAATTATCTTCTGCAAACACGCGTCTTGCCTTGCCGGGCAGCCCCACAGAGACACCTGATATAACGATTTTCCCTGTATTAAAATCAAATCTCTCAATGGCATCAATTGCCGCCTGCCGTCTCTGGCTTAAGTATTCCTTGTAAAGAATCTGATCAACCAGCTCCTGGTTATTCTGTTTAAAGGAGTCAAAATCTTCAGACCTTTCAACGCCGGGAAGCTGTCTGTTAACTTCAGGAATCACGGCAGAGGCAGGTTTTGCCTCAAAAATAGCATGATAATCCAGAAGGTATTCCCGGCATTTTTCAAAGGATTTAACCTCTCCAGTTTTTACATCCACGGAGGCCACAGCGCCATAGTCTATGATATTGATATTTTTGAGCAGGTTTGCAAGCAGTCTTGACGGCCCTATTTCTATAAAATGAGTTCTGCCGGATTCATATACATTTTCAATGGATTTTATAAACTCCACAGGAGAGATAATCTGTTTTGCCAGCAGATCTTTTACCTCATCACGTCTTTCCGGATATGGCTGTGCCGTCGTATTGGAGATAATTCTACCAAATCTTGTCTCATTAAAGGTAATGGAATCAAGATATCTTCGAAGGCTTTGGGAAGCATCTTCAAGCATGGGTGTGTGAAAGGCACCTGTCAGATTCAGTTTTCTAAAAAACACACCCTCTTTTTTCAAAAACTGACAGAATTTTTCAATATCTTCAGACGTTCCAGAGACCGCCGTCTGCTTTTCACTGTTTTTATTGGTAATCCAGATATTGGATATGGAAGATTCCCAGATGAAATGTTCTGTCTCTTTCTCATTTTTAAAGACCACCATGATTTTACCCGGCACTTTTAAAGTGCTTTCATACATCAGGTCAGAACGCTTTATAATCAGACGGATGGCATCATCAAAATTCAGCATGCCGCTACAGAAAAGCGCTGTATACTCTCCCACACTGTGACCTATAAAATAGTCTGGTGAAAAGCCTTCCCGGGCCAGTCTGCTGTAAATGGCAGCGGATGAAAGAAACACTGCCGCCTGGGTATTATGTGTTAAATTAATATCATCATCCGTACCAAACATCATATCAAGAAGAGAGTAATTCCTTTGTTCAACAAAGATCTTCTCTCCTTTTTCCATGATTTTTCTGATGTGGGCATCCTTTTCAAAAAGATCTTTCATCATGCGGCTTCTCTGGGCACCCTGCCCGGACAGAAGTGCCACTATTTTAAGTTTTTTGCCCTTTTTATCGGAAGAATACGCCTGATCCTTCATGACGATATCATCCTCTGATGCCGCGTTAAATTCAACAACCGAAGCCTCCCTTTTTTCACCAAGGATATTCGGCAGTGTGCTCATTATCATATGACAGTGGTTGCCGCCTATTCCATTGACATTTGCTGCAAACCTGAAGGGCTGATTTTTTAACTTTCCAACCATCTGCTGTGCCACCTGTAAAACCTTACTCTCCTTCATGATAGAGTGTTCAGAATCATAATTAAAATTGGGCAGAATTTTGCCTTTCTGGTTCATGAGCATAAGTTTTGCCATGGCAACCGCTGGGTTTGCCGCTTTAAAATAACCAAACTGGGGTTTGGTATTGCCGCAATACACTTCATGATCAAAACATTTCTCAACCACCTGTTTTTCAACCCTATCTCCAAAAACATTGGAAAAAGCAAAAATATCAAGGTAGTCGATATCTTTTTTTCTTATCCCTGATTTTTGATAGGTCTCATCAATTGTAGAGGCAAAGACCGGTCCGGACGGGGAAAGCAGATGATCGGGTACACTTGAACGTACAGTGCTCTCGTTGATTTCGCCCAGGATATCCATATTATACTCTTTTGCTTTTTTCAAAGTCGTCATAATATGGATGGCCGCACCTTCACCCATGACATAACCGTCAGCCCTGGAATCGTAATAATTACAATGGCTTTCCGACAACAGACCGATCCGTTTAAATGCCATGAGGACCGCAGGATATAAATTGCAGTCCACCCCGCCTGCAAGGACAAAATCAAGATCTTTCTGCTGTAAATTTCTTGCCGCATTCCGCATGGCAATAAAGGCGGATGCGCAGGATGCATCAACAACGTAGTTTGCACCATTCAGATTAAAATAGTTTGCAATCCTGCCTGAAATAATATTGGACAGCAGTCCTGGAGTTGTATCTTCATTATTTTCCGGGATTGACTCTCTTATGGATTGTACCAGTTCTCCAGAAAGGTTTTCCAGCTTACCTGCATCAACACCTTTACCGTTTTTAATGATATCACCGAGAAATTGTTTTCTGGTTCGGATGATATTCTTACTCTGCTGCTCTCCTGAAATGGTTCCAAGGATAACTCCGATCCTGTTTCCAGATTCGATCTGGTCAAGCAACCCTGAATTTTCAAGGGCTTCAGAGGAAGCCTCCAGTCCGAAAATCTGGCCCCTCTCAATGGATTGAACCATCATGGGCGGCATGCGGTATTTGAGATTATTAAATTTATGATCTTTTAC
>CAYZCC010000188.1:2232-4134 GCA_964476805.1 uncultured Desulfobacula sp. | reverse complement strand
TCTGGATAAAATCATCAAAGCCACAATTTTTTTAAAGAGCATGGATGATTTTACGGGGATGAATAAAATATATGAACAATGCCTGAACGGACATAAACCGGCAAGATCTGCCTTTGAAGTGAGCAGACTTCCCAAAGATGCTCTTGTAGAAATAGAGTGCATCGCTGCTATTGAATAACACAGGAGTGATGGATATATGACACAGGATACAAAAAAAATAATCTATTCCATGATTAATGTAAGCAAATCCCATGGGCAGAAACAGGTACTCAAGGATATTTCCCTCTCCTATTTTTATGGAGCAAAAATAGGAGTGCTTGGATTAAATGGATCAGGAAAAAGTTCGCTTTTAAAAATTCTTGCAGGGGTGGACACTTCATTTTCCGGTGAAACAATACTTTCCAAGGGCTTTACCATTGGATTTCTTGAACAGGAACCCCTTGTTGACAGCACCAGAAGTGTCAGGGAGATTGTTGAAGAGGGTGTAAAGGATACGGTTGATCTTTTAAATGAGTATGAGAAGGTTTCAGAACAGTTTGCAGAACCCATGTCAGATGATGAGATGGCAAAGCTCATTGAAAAACAGGGTAAGATCCAGGAAAAACTGGATCATCTTGAAGCGTGGGATCTTGATTCAAAACTTAAAATGGCCATGGATGCGCTGCGCTGCCCTCCGGAAGACACCCGAGTCGATATCATTTCCGGAGGTGAAAAGAGAAGAGTTGCCCTGTGCAGACTTTTATTACAAAAACCTGATATCCTTTTACTGGATGAACCCACAAACCATCTGGATGCTGAATCTGTCGCCTGGCTTGAAGCGCATCTGAAAAGATATGAGGGAACGGTCATTGCGGTGACCCATGACAGATATTTTCTCAATAATGTGGCCGGATGGATTTTAGAACTGGACCGCGGGCATGGTATTCCCTGGAAAGGGAACTACGCTTCATGGCTTGACCAGAAACAGAAACGGCTTGCCAATGAACAGAAATCAGAATCCAAGCGTCAGCAGACGCTTCAAAGGGAACTTGAATGGATCAATATGTCCCCCAAAGGCAGGCGTTCCAAGTCCAAAGCAAGGGTGAAAGCCTATGAAGATCTGTTAAAAAGAGAGGTAAAAGATCAGGAGCAGACCATGGAGATTTTCATTCCATCAGGCCCCAGGCTTGGAGAAAAAGTGATTATTGGAGAAAATGTTTCCAAAGCCTTTCAAAACAAACTGCTCATGGAAAATATGAATTTTATCATACCTCCTGGAGGAATTATTGGTGTCATCGGCCCCAATGGAGCAGGGAAGACCACCCTTTTCAATATGATCACCGGCACAGAGAAACCAGACCAGGGATTAATTGAGCTTGGGCCAAGTGTTAAAATAGCCTATGTTGATCAGCAGAGGGACACGCTTGATCCTGAAAAGACAATTTTTGAAACTGTTTCCAGCGGCAGTGACAAAATGGTTGTGGGTGGTCAGGAGCTGAATTCAAGGGCTTATGTGGCAAAATTTAACTTTTCAGGCTCTGATCAGCAAAAAAAGGTGAGAGATATATCAGGAGGTGAGAGAAACAGGGTCCATCTTGCATGCATACTCAAAGAGGAAGCCAACCTTCTGCTGCTTGATGAGCCGACAAATGATCTTGATGTTAATACTTTAAGAGCGCTGGAAGAGGCCCTGGAAAATTTTGCAGGATGTGCTGTTATCATCAGCCATGACAGATGGTTCCTTGACAGGATTGCCACACATATCCTTGCTTTTGAAGGTGAGAGCCAGACCCTGTTCTATGAAGGCGCCTATTCAGATTATGAAAAAGATAGAAAAAAACGGCTTGGAATAAAAGCTGATCAGCCAACAAGGATTAAATACAGACAGCTGACAAGGTAATTCGTGCCCGACCGAAAACCGCT
>CAYZCC010000188.1:0-2222 GCA_964476805.1 uncultured Desulfobacula sp. | reverse complement strand
ACCGCTGATTTGTCCAATGACGGCGTGTTGTTTTTTATCTTGCAGCCGGTATAAAAACAGGAAATAAAAGATATCAGGAGAAGCAGTCATTTTAGGTTGACATTTATACCACATTGTGGGAAAATTTAACTTTTCTATTTGACTTAGGAGTACACTATGGGCATTAAAAGCCGTCTTCATTTTGATTCACTTGTTATTCAAGAGGATTTGACTCCTGACCAGTGGCAGGGATCCACACTGCCGCCGATTTTTCAGAGTGCCTCAACCCAGCATGCCACCGCTCAATCTTTAAGCGATACATTTGCCGGAATGATAGCCTTTGGTCTTAAAAATGAGACGCCATGTTTCTCCCTGATTGATAATCTTGAGTGGTGTCCCCGATGGAAGCAGCGTTAAATAAAACCATAAATCATCCAGAATTAAACTCCTCTTATGGTATTGTGGAAAAGCAGTTTTTTCAGATTAAAGATGACCATTTCACTCTTCAGTGTGGAGAAAAGCTTGAAAACATTACCATTGCATATGAAACTTTCGGTTCTCTCAATAAACAGAAAAATAATGCCATATTGATATGCCATGCTTTAACCGGAGATTCCCATGCTGCAGGTTTTTATGAACAGAGTGATGAAAAACCCGGCTGGTGGGATATTGTCATAGGTCCTGGCAAAGCCATTGATACCAACCAATATTTTGTAATCTGTTCAAATATTCTTGGTGGATGCATGGGGTCCACCGGACCTTCGTCAGCAATACCGGGAAAAAAAGAAAGCTATGGAATGAATTTTCCACTCATTACTGTTACCGACATGGTCCGATGCCAGAAAAAACTGATCGATCACTTGAATATCAGACAACTTTTATCGGTTATTGGCGGATCCCTTGGTGGCATGCAGGCCATGGAGTGGAGTATCAGATATCCTGATCGGGTAAAATCTGTCATTCCTCTTGCCACAACAATGAGACACTCGGCCTTGTCCATCGCTTTCAATGAAGTGGCAAGACATGCAATAAAAAAAGATCCAAAATGGAACAAAGGGTGTTATACTGCTGAATCAAAACCCGCTTCCGGCCTTTCTGTTGCAAGAATGATAGGGCATATTACCTATCTATCCGATGAATCAATGCGGAAAAAATTTGGCAGAAAACTGCAGGACCAAAATGATCTCTCCTTTACATTTGATCCCCAGTTCCAGGTGGCAAGCTACCTGAAATATCAGGGGGATAAATTTGTAGAGAGATTTGATGCAAACTCTTTTTTATATATAACAAAAGCTGCCGACTATTATGATCTTGAGATGCAGCATGGGAAAGGTTCATCTGTCAAGGCTTTCTCCAGAGCAAAAGCGAAGTTTCTCGTTGTCTCTTTCTCCTCTGACTGGCTTTATCCCACCTATGAATCAAAAGCCATTGTGAAAGCCCTTAAAAAAAACAGGCTGGATGTCAGTTTTTGTGAAATCGAGTCAAACCTTGGACATGATGCATTTCTTCTCTACAACAGCAGCCTGAATAAAATGATCAATGGTTTTCTCAAAAGCGTCTATAGAGGAGTGAAAGAGAGTAAAAATGAGATTTGATCTTCAAATAATAGCCTCCTGGATACAACCGGAAACAAAAGTTCTGGGGCTGGGGTGCGGCGAAGGTGAGCTTCTCTATTATCTTAAAAATGAAAAAAGAGTCAGGGAGACCGGGATTGAGATTAAAGAGCAAAAAGTCTCCTTGTGCATTGAAAAAGGTATTTCTGTATTACAGGGAGATATAAACAGCGAAATAGAAGATTATGCAGACAACAGCTTTGACTACTGCATTTTAAGCCAGACCCTGCAGCAGGTATATAATCCTGAAAGTTTGATTAAAGAAATGCTGCGGGTTGGGACAAAAGCAGTTGTCAGTTTTCCAAACTTTGGCCACTATAAAATAAGGTCCCAGCTTCTTTTGACAGGCAGAGCACCTGTCTCAAGGGAGCTCCCCTATCAGTGGTATGACACACCCAATATCAGGGTATTGACACTGGAAGATTTTAAAATATTTTCAAACAAAATAGGGTTTGAAATCCTTCGGCAGGCAGCCATTAGACCCGGTGATAAAAGCAGTGAGGGAAAAATTGTCACACGCCTGCCAAATCTGTTTGCAACATATGGAATATATGAAATTGGAAAATAGCAGTCTGGAGCGTGACTTTAACAAACAAAAGAGTCCTTCATGTCTCTTTTGATATCTTCCGG
>CAYZCC010000187.1:0-4211 GCA_964476805.1 uncultured Desulfobacula sp. | reverse complement strand
AAGATGAAATAAAAGATGAAATAAAAGATCAGCCGGAAGATGTTATTGAGGATCAAAGTGCGGTAAATCAAAAAAAATGTTCAGGACAGGGGATCTGAAAAATGGATATTATTTATATTTTTTTGGCCATGGTGATTCTATTACTGTTAAAGGGTTTTTTCTCCGGTTCCGAAATCGCACTGGTCAATTCAGACAAGATTCATATGCACCACAAGGCCAATCAGGGGGATGCTGGTGCCAAGCTTATACTGAAAATGTTCAAGGAACCGGATGTCATACTGGGTACAACACTGGTGGGGACAAATATTGCAACAGTGATTTTGACAGCACTTGGAACTCTTTTGATGATTCGGTTTTTTGGTATAAAAGGAGACATCTATGCTTTTATCATCTACACGCCGATTTTTTTGATTCTGGGAGAGGTTGTTCCCAAAAGTGTTTATCAGCAGAAGGCAGACCTTCTTGCACCCATTATCATCTATCCGCTGCGTCTGTTTTCTCTGATCTTTGCGCCAGTGATTTTTGTTTTTTCCAGGGCGGCCCGTCTGGCAGCCCGAATGTTTGGGAGCGGTAAAAGTGACCAGAGTGTTTTTATCACGCGGGAGCTTGTCCGTTCAGTGGTGGAGATGGCGGAAAGAGGTTCCAATGTAGATGCTTTTGACCGGGGCCGTATCAAAAAGGTTATCCGTTTTGCTGAGACTACAGTGGGAGAAGCGATGATTCCCGTTGCAGAGATAACGGCTGTAGACCATAATCAAAATACCCGTGCGGCTGTCAATCTGATCCGCCGGTTTGGGTATAACCGTCTGCCGGTTTATAAAGATAACACCAGCAATATTTTTGGGATCATAACACTCACAACCTGGGATATGATGGACAGGGAACTCTTTGCCCGGCCTTTATCAGAGTTTATCAAAAAACCTCACTATGTATCAGTAAACCAGACCATAGATCAGTTGCTGCCTCTGCTGCGCAAACGTAAAGACCACATGGCCATTGTAGTGGATGAATTTGGATCTGCCATTGGCATGATCACCATGGAGGATATCCTGGAAGAAGTCGTTGGAGAAATCGATGTGGGTCTGGATTTTGAAGAGTATCTGCCAAGGCCTAAACAGAAATTTAAAAAACTCAGCGAAGATGTCTATTTAATCGATTCACGTTTTCCCATCTCTGAAGCCAACGAAGTGTTTGGAACCGGTTTGCTTGCTGTGGAATCTCATACCATTGGAGGTCTCGTCATGGCCAGGCTTCACCATATCCCCAAAAAAGGAGAATTCATTGAGGAAGCCGGCTATAGATTCACTGTGGAAAAGGCCACAGAACGTTCTGTTATCAGTTTGAGAGTAGAACGCATAGGGACTTAAATGTTTTTTTATGGACTTCCCATAAGGTCTGAAAGTTCAGAAGACACCTGCACAATCGTTTTTTTAATTTTTTTAAGGTTCGGGTGGCTCAATCGCATGGAAGGCCCTGAAACACTGATGGCATAGGCAGGATATGAATTATGATCAAAAATCGGCACGGCAATACAGCGCAGGCCACTGACCATCTCTTCATCATCAATGGCGTATCCTCTTTCCCGGATATCTGATAACTGCTTTTTAAACTCTTTTAAATCAGTGATGGTGTGGGTTGTGAGTCGTTTAAATTCAATGCGGTCAAGACACTCCTCAAGTTCATAACGGGGTAAAAAAGCAAGGATGGCTTTGCCCAGACCTGTACAGTATGCGGGTGCTTTATCACCCAGCGCAGAGTCCATCCTTAAAACTTCAAGACTGTCAATTTTATCAATGTGGATAATGTCACTGTTTTTTAAATAGCCAAGATTTATTGTCTCTTTATACATAAGAGAGAGTTTATGCATAAAAGGTTTTGCAATATTTCGTATTTCAAAACGATTGACTACTTTCATTGCAAGTCTCATGACCTCAAGTGTCGGCTGATATTTATTGCTGCTGCTTTTTTCGACATATCCGAGATCTTTTAAGGTTAAGATAAATCTATGGCTTCCGGCCCGGTTGGTGTCCATTAATTTTGCTGTCTCACTGACACTCAACTCTCCATGCTGTGCAAGAAGCTCAAGGATTTTTATCCCTTTTTCAAGCGAGGCAATCTGATAATATTTTTTTTTCGGCATTTCCCCTCCTGCTGGAATCTGTTGCAAATCTGGTCACACAGTAAAATATACCATATCTTTATAATTGACAAAAGATAAGAATATTTTTTTGACCATGGCCAGTGATACTTAAAAAAACAGCACGGTAATTTTATTTTAATTGACTTTCAATAGCAGGATGATAAAACTATGACACACAAAAGGATAAGAGTGTTTTGTAAAAAAAATATACCGCTGAATGGCTGCTGTTGTAAAGGAGCCTGTAAAATAATTGATTGTTGACTTGTTTTTAATACTTCTTCCGCTGATTTTTCTGGCACTGGGCGGATATATTTTATCCACGATTTACTCTCTTTCCGAAGAAACCCTGATTCGCATTGTAACTGATTTCTTTATGCCGGTTTTGATTTTTTATTCTCTCTATACATCTGATGTGGAGATGGGTAAAACACTGAAACTTTTTGGTGCAGTCACATTTGTTATCTCAATTTTATTTATCGTCTCATTGATTTACTGCTGGTTTTTCAAGTTGAATTTCAAGGCTTTTGCACCTCCGGTTCTCTTCATGAATTCCGGTTTTTTAGGAATACCCTTAATGGAACTCTGGGGCGGGTTGGCAGCTATGAATTATATTGTGATATATGATCAGATACAAACTTTTTATATCTTCACGCTGGGAATTGTAATTGTTACCGGCGGATTTGCCATTTCAGGAATCATTGAGATGATAAAATCTCCTCTGCTCTGGTCAATTATTGCCGGGTTTTTGTTCAAATATCTGAATATCCATGTTCCGGAAAATCTTATACAGGCATTTGGATATTGCGGTGCCGGTGCTCCTGCCCTGGCCATCTTTGCCCTGGGCTGCTCCATTGGGAAAAGAAAGGTTATTGCGGACATTCATCTGCTGTCCGGCCTCATATTCAGATTTGTGTTTGGGTTTACAGCAGGATGGACTGCCACTTTTCTCTTAAATATAACAGGAATGGAGAGGACCATTATTCTGGTCGCTTCATCACTGCCTTCTGCAGTTTTCTCTGTTGTCCTGCCTTTAAGATATGGAATCAATGCAGGATTTGCTGGAAGTTTGGTATTAATTTCAACGGTTTTAAGTATTTTTATTATTCCTGTTGTCCTCTATCTTGGCAGTCTGTAGCTGTGTGGAACAATCACGCCGGTGGTATATTTTTTAACAATCATGTCCGGGGCCAGGCGCAAAAAATGCAAATGCAATGGGAAAAAATGCAATGGGATTAATGGGTTTTTTACTTGAAAAAAATAAGGAGGATGCATGAAAAAAATAGATGCCAGGGGTCTGATGTGCCCTGAGCCGGTTTTACAGACCAAAGCTGCAATTGAAGCGACAGACATAGATGTTTTAAAGGTGATGGTTGATAACGAAGCAGCAGTTGAGAATGTATGCCGGTTTCTGGAATACAGCAGTTATAAAACCGTAAAAGAGCAGAGTGGCGATTATTTCATAATTACAGGCAGACTTGGCACAGGAACTGAAACAGGAATTGAAAATAGACCTGAAAATAGACCTGAAAATAGAGCTGAAAATAGAGCTGAAGAGTCTTCTCTTCATGAGCCTGCCGGGCAGAAAATTATGGTTATGTGTGCAAGAGATCAGATGGGTTCCGGGAACAGTGAACTGGGTTTAAAATTAATGGTCAGCTTTATTAAAACATTAAAAGAGATGGGGCCTGAATTGTGGCGCCTGGTTCTGGTTAACAAGGCAGTTAAAATGGCTGTTGAAGGCTCTGAGATTCTGCCGCTTCTTCAGGAGCATGCAAAAGAGGGTCTGCAGATTCTTGTCTGCGGGACCTGCCTGACCCATTTTAACCTGCTTGAGAAAAAACAGGTGGGTGAGACAACCAATATGCTTGATATTGTCACCGCAATGCAGTTGGCAGATAAGGTTATTAATATATAAAAACTCAAAAGTATTGTATAGGGTTGTGATTATTTATTTCAAAATTTGTACGGCTTATTTTAACGATAACTAAGACATGAATTTGTAATTACAAAGGATGACATGCAGGATTCAATGACAATAAAGGACGCAAGTATCTGGGCTTCTAAGTATTTG
>CAYZCC010000186.1:0-4265 GCA_964476805.1 uncultured Desulfobacula sp. | reverse complement strand
CAAAACCCGTCCATCTGCCTTACTGCTTTAAAACTTTACCCTCCTTATAAAATTTTTGGTTTGATTTTTGCATTTAATGTCTATATTTTTTAAAATGTTTTTGATAATATTAAATGTTTATAATTCAAAACTAACGATTTAAAATTAAACAACAGGTTGATTATACATGGTATTCAATTTTTTTACTAAGATTTTTGGAACAAATAATGATAGAATTTTAAAATCACTCAACCCGATAGTTGAGCAGATAAACACTCTTGAAATTCAAATGCAGGCGCTCTCTGATGAACAGTTCCCACAAAAAACAATGGCGTTTAAAAATCGAGTTAAAAAAGGGGAATCCCTTGATGATATTTTACCGGAAGCGTTTGCCCTTGTCAGAGAAGCTTCAGTAAGAACTCTGAAGATGCGGCATTTTGATGTGCAGCTTATTGGTGGTATTGCACTCCATAACGGAAGCATTGCTGAGATGAAAACAGGGGAGGGTAAAACTCTGATGTCCACTCTTGCTGCATTTCTTAATGCCTTGTCAGGTAAAGGGGTTCACATTGTTACTGTCAATGACTATCTTGCAGACCGTGATGCCCAGTGGATGGCAAAAGTTTATAATTTTTTAGGACTTTGTGTCGGCGTTATCCTCCATGATATGAGTGACCAGGCAAGAAAAGATGCCTATAATTCCGATATAACCTATGGAACGAATAATGAATTCGGGTTTGATTATCTAAGGGATAATATGAAATTTGATAAAAGATCCCTTGTCCAGAAAAATCTGAATTTTGCCATTGTGGACGAAGTTGACTCCATTCTTATTGATGAAGCAAGAACACCTCTTATCATTTCAGGACCCGGGGAAAAATCCACAAGCTTCTACACCCAGGTCAATACGATTATCCCGGCCTTTAAAAAAGAGAGTGACTACACCATTGACGAGGAGGCAAAAAGTGTTGCTTTAACCGAAGAGGGCATTGCCAAGGGTGAAAAATTTCTACAGGTTGATAACCTGTATGACCCTGCAAACATTGAAATACTTCATCACCTTAATCAGGGATTAAAGGCGTATACACTCTTTAAAAAAGATACAGATTATATAGTGAAAAATAATCAGGTGGTTATTGTTGATGAGTTTACAGGTCGTTTGATGACTGGAAGACGATACAGTGAAGGCCTTCATCAGGCGCTTGAAGCAAAAGAGAATGTTAAGATCGAAAATGAAAATCAGACGCTTGCCTCAATCACATTCCAGAACTTTTTCAGAATGTATGATAAACTGTCGGGAATGACTGGAACTGCTGAAACTGAAGCACCTGAATTTAAAAAAATATACAATCTTGATGTTCTGGTAATTCCCACACACATGACAATGATTCGAGAAGATTTTCCCGATCTGATATATAAAACAAAAAAAGAGAAATATGATGCTGCCATCAAGGAGATCATAAAACTTCATAAAAGAGGCCAGCCCGTTCTTGTGGGAACTATTTCCATTGATGTCTCAGAGGATATGAGTAAAAAACTTAAGAAAAAAAGAATCAGGCATACTGTTTTAAATGCCAAACATCATAAGGCAGAAGCTGAGATTGTCGCCAATGCAGGACAGAAAGGTGCTGTTACCATTTCCACCAATATGGCGGGACGTGGTACAGATATTGTACTTGGTGAAGGGGTAAAAGAGCTTGGCGGACTTCATATTCTTGGGACTTCCCGCCATGAATCAAGACGGATTGACAACCAGCTTCGCGGTCGGTCAGGCAGACAGGGAGATGAAGGAACCTCAAGATTCTATCTCTCTTTGGAAGATGACCTTTTAAGAATATTCGGTGGAGACAGGATTCATGCAGTTATGAATAAACTGGGGATTGAAGAGGGTGAGCATATTGAACACTCCTTTATCAGCAAGGCCATTGAAAATGCACAGTCCAAGGTCGAAGGGCATAACTTTGAAATCAGAAAGCATTTGCTTGAGTATGATGATGTGATGAATCAGCAGAGGGAAGTTATTTACGAACAGAGACGGAAAGCATTGCTGGATGAAAATTTAAAACCTGTTGTCATGGAGATGGTTGAAAATTTAATCTATGATATTGTTGAAGAATTTGCCATAGAAAAGACTCCTTTAAAACAGTGGAATCTGTCTGGACTTGAAAAAAGAGTTAAAAAAATATTTAACTATGCTCCTGACCTGAAAAATGCCATAGATGAAAATTATAACCAGCAGCAGCTCTCTGAAACTCTTTTTGATAAATTAAGAGCGCTTTATCATCAAAAAGAAGCCGCCATCGGCTCAAAGATAACAAGGGAGATTGAAAAACATATTATCCTTCAAACTGTTGATACGCGCTGGAAAGAGCATCTATTGTCCATGGATCATTTAAAAGAGGGTATTGGTCTTCGCGGATATGCCCAGCAGGATCCTCTTCGTATATACAGGAAAGAAGGTTTTGAAATGTTCCAGGGCCTGATGGAGAGAATTAAAGAAGAGATAGTGGATATTTTATTTAAAATACAGATTTCAGCACCATCACAGGTGGAAGAGATGAAACAAAATGAACAGGAGGGAGTATCTTTTTCACACTCTGACGGGTCAAGTATCAGACAGCCTGTACAGAGGAATTCAAAAAAGGTCAAAAGAAATGAGTCATGTCCCTGTGGAAGTGGTAAAAAATATAAAAAATGCTGCCTGCAGTAACTCTAAAAAGAGCAATGATAAGCCCCCTATGTATAAAGTCATTTTACATAATGACGATTATACAAGTATGGAGTTTGTTGTTACAATTCTTATGAGTGTTTTTGGGAAATCACTTGAAAAAGCAACTCAAATGATGCTTAATGTACATAATAGAGGAAAAGAGATGTGTGGTATCTATCCAATGCAGATTGCAGAAACAAAGGTGGAAATAGTGCATAAACTGGCAGCAGACAAAGGCTTTCCTTTAAAGAGTACCATGGAGAAGGAGTAAGTTATGATCAGCAAAGAACTCAGTACTACCCTGGGGTTTGCCGTGCGGGAAGCAAAAAAAAGAAGACATGAATATGTATGTGTTGAGCACGTTCTGTATGCAATTTTAAACCATGAAACTGGCGCCAGGACAATTACAGAGTGTGGCGGCAGCCCGGAACAGATAAAAGAAGAACTTGAAAAATTTTTCAATAAAAATTTGACCAGAATTGACACCAAGGATGAATATGTATTGCATCAGACAATAGGGTTTCAGAGGATGATACAGAGAGCTATCAACCATGCAAAAGCTGCTGAAAAAACAGAAGTTAACTTAGGAGACATCCTTGCCTCGATTTTCCAGGAGAAAGATTCCCATGCAGCATTTTACCTTGAGTCTGAAGGGATTACCCGTCTTGATGTATTAAAATATATTTCACACTCTGCAGCACCAGTGAAAAAAGAGAGGGCACGACAAAGCCCTGGAAAAAAAGGATTAAAACATCCTGGCAGAAAAGAAAAACCTCAGAAAAAACAGGATCCCCTTGAGACTTTTACAACAAATCTGTTGAAAAAAGCTCAGGGGAAAAGAATAGATCCGCTCATAGGACGTATCAATGAGATGGACAGACTTATGCAGGTTTTATGCCGCAGAAGGAAAAACAATCCCATTCTTGTGGGTGATCCAGGAGTAGGGAAGACGGCCATTGCAGAAGGCCTTGCTTTGCATATAAATGAAAAACTTGTGCCGGATCTTTTAAGTAACTGCGAACTCTTCTCTCTTGATATGGGGACGCTTCTTGCAGGCACAAAATATAGAGGCGATTTTGAACAGCGTCTCAAGAATGTAATTAATGCGCTTGAATCCAAAGATAATGCACTGCTGATAATAGATGAAATTCATACTGTTGTGGGAGCAGGAGCCACCAGCAGCGGCTCCATGGATGCATCAAACATTTTAAAACCTGCCCTTTCTTCAGGAGAATTGAAGTGTATTGGTACAACAACATATGAAGAGTATAAAAATCATTTTGAAAAAGACAGGGCTTTCTCAAGACGATTTGAAAAAATTGAAATTTCAGAACCCACAGTTGAAGAGACAACTAAAATTCTGACTGGGCTCAAGCCCTATTATGAAGAGCATCATGGATTCAAGTATACGGCTCAGGCCATCCAGGCGGCTGCATATCTTTCTGATAAATTTATAAACGACAGGCTTTTACCGGATAAAGCCATTGATGTTATTGATGAAACAGGCGCTTATTTAAAACTGAAAGGAAAAGGCCATAGAAAAACCATAAGCCCTAAAGATATTGAGAAAATTGTT
>CAYZCC010000185.1:1209-4269 GCA_964476805.1 uncultured Desulfobacula sp. | reverse complement strand
GCCATGGCGCTGCTGGTATTCATAGGCTTTTAATTTATTCACAAGACCAATCCCTCGGCCTTCCTGTCGAAGATATAGAACCACCCCGTTTCCCTCCTCTTCCATCATGGTCATTGCCTGATGCAGCTGCTCCTGGCAGTCACACCGAAGTGAAGTAAAAATATCTCCTGTCATACATTCTGAATGGACCCGTACCAGGATTGGTTGTTCAGAATTAATATCCCCTTTTACAAGGGCAATATGGGTTAAATTATCAAGATCATTCTCATAGGCAATTATCTTAAAATCTCCTCCGATCCGGGTTGGAATTATGGTCTGGGCAGCCCTTTTGACAAAGTTTTCAGTCTTAAGTCTGTATTCCACCAGATCTGCAACCGTACATATCCCAATATCATGCTTTTGGGCAAATTTTTCAAGGGACGGCATTCTTGCCATGGTACCATCTTCATTCATTATTTCACAAATAACTCCGGCTGGTTTTTTACCGGCCAGACGGGCAAGATCCACAGATCCCTCAGTCTGCCCTATCCTTACCATAACGCCGCCATCCCTTGCCCTTATTGGAAAAATATGTCCAGGCTTAGCAATATCAGCCGAAGTCGTTTCATCTGCAACTGCCGTGAGGATGGTTGTTGCCCTGTCTGCAGCTGATATCCCTGTTGTCACACCTTTTTTAGCCTCAATGGATACTGTAAACCCGGTTCCATATTGTGATGTATTGTTTTTAACCATGGGAGTCAGATCAAGGCGGTCTGCAATGGTTGAATCCAGAGACAGACAGATCAGACCTCTACCGTATGAAGCCATAAAATTTATAGCTTCCGGGGTTACAGCTTCTGCTGCCATGGTAAGATCGCCTTCGTTTTCACGATCTTCATCATCAACAAGAATCACCATCTTATTGTTTTTAATATCTTCAATAGCCTGTTCAATTGTTAGAAGTGGCATTTAACTATCCTTATAAAAATCCCTTTCTGCCAAGCAGCTCCATACGGATATCCTTTTGACCCTGAGGCAGTGCATCATTTATGGAAATATTACCTTTTAGAATCTTTTTTACATATTTCCCAATCATATCTGTTTCAAGATTAACTTTGTCTCCAACCTTTTTCATTCCAATAGTTGTAATTTGTGCTGTGTGCGGAATGATGCTGACTTCAAAATCACTCTCAGAACATCGGTTTATAGTCAGGCTTATACCATCAATGGCAATGGAGCCCTTCTCTATCAGATCTGAACCGAGTTTTGGTGATACATCCACTTTAATAATAACCGTATTGCTTCTTTTTGTTATTGAAGAGAGCGTTCCTGTATCATCAATATGCCCTGAAACCATATGGCCGTCAATACGATCGGACAGTCTTAAAGCACGCTCTATGTTGACACGGCTCCCCTTTGCCAGCGATTTAAAAGTGGTCCTCTCCACGGTTTCAGGAGCCACATCCACCTTAAAACCTCTATTATCAATCTTGACAGCGGTAAGACATGCGCCGTTTACAGCAATGGAATCACCCACCTCTGTTTCAGACAGATCCAGATCACAACCAATGTGAAACACTCTTCCCTCACCACTGGACTGGATCTGTTTTATGGTGCCGAAACTCTCAATTATTCCTGTGAACATCGTCTGCTGGAATTATAAGTTTTGCGTTATAAGATATTCATATCTAACAACTTATCACTCTTAACTCACACCTCCTTAACTCACACCTCACTGTAAATATCCCTTAACAAGGATGTCATTATCAAAACATGTAACATCAATATCTTTTAGTTCAAATGCATCTTTTATCAGTTCTGGCCCCTCTCCGTGAAACATTGGTGTCCCATCACTGGATCCAAGAAATTTAGGCGCCATAAAAAAGAGTGCTTTATTTACAATTCCCTCCTTAAGTGCTGACCCTGACACAATACTTCCACCCTCTATTAAAAGACTTAAAATTGACATTTCACCTAATTTAATCATGAGTTTGTTTAAATCAAGTTTTTGTTCCTTTAAAGGGATCTGAATTATATGAGCCCCCCTGTTTTCAATCTCAACTTTTTTCTCTGGAGAAATTTCAGGACCGGTAACAATATATGTTCTGGCATTTGATTTCCGGGTTAACACCTTTGCATCTTCTCGGATACTCAAGTTGGTATCAAGGATAATTCTTGCAGGGTCTTTTGTTTGAACTCCCTGGATCCTTGAGGTGAGAGAAGGATTATCAGCATGCAGAGTGCCAGAGCCAACAAGAATCGCATCTGATTCATGACGGATCTGATGGACAAACCCTCTTGATTTTTCATTGGTGATCCATTTTGAATCTCCTGTGGATGTTGCAATATATCCATCAAGTGTGGCAGCGCATTTTAATGTTACAAAGGGAGTTTTATTTTTAACGTACCAGATAAAATCTTCAATTAAAATCTGTGCCTGTTTTTCAAGGACACCTGAAATCACTTCAAGACCTTCTCCTCTTAAATATTTGAGTCCCTCGCCACACACATCAGGATTGGGATCTTTGCAGCCGATGACCACTTTTTTTATCCCGGCAGTGATTATTTTTTGCGTACAAGGCGGGGTTCTGCCAACATGGTTGCATGGTTCCAAAGTAACATATAAGGTGGCACCCTGGGCTTTTACACCTGCATCATCTAAGGCATCAACTTCTGCATGGGCAAGGCCTGCTGATTTATGCCAGCCTCTGCCCACAATTCTGCTGTTTTTAACAACAACTGCACCAACACATGGATTGGGATTTGTAAAGCCTTTTGCAGTTCCGGCAAGCGACAATGCCTCCTGCATGTATTCATGATCTCTCATTTTTCAAATTTACTAACCCGCTGGTTGTGGACAAGGCCTTTGAGTTCATTAATAAAATCATCCACATCCTTAAATTCTCTGTAAACCGAGGCAAACCTGACATAGGCTACATCATCGATCTCTTTTAATGCCTTGATAATTTTCTCACCCACCAGTTTTGCCGGGATTTCCATTTTATTGGTATCCCGCAGCTTCCTCTCAATGGTATCCACAGTCTCTTCAATCACGTCTTTCTTTCCCACTCCTCGGCGGAT
>CAYZCC010000185.1:0-1199 GCA_964476805.1 uncultured Desulfobacula sp. | reverse complement strand
CTACAGTCTCTTCAATCACATTAATACTGATCGCTCTTTTTTCACACGCTTTCTTAATCCCGTTAAGCACTTTTTCCCGGTTAAAATCTTCCCGTCGGCCATCTTTTTTGACAATAATTGTGGGAGCCTGGAGAAATTTCTCATGTGTTGTAAAACGTTTTGAACACCTTCTGCACTCTCTGCGGCGGCGGACCTGAAAATCTATTTTATCCGGACGTGAATCAACCACTCTTGTATTCAGTTTTCCACAAAACGGACATTTCATGTCAACCTCTTTTCGAAATTTAAATCTCAAGATAGACCAGTTCCACTTTTGCCTTTTCAAACATATCAAGGCTCAAGGGATCATCATATCCATCCTTATAATAGATAATTTTAATTCCGGCATTAATGATTATTTTGGCACAGATAGAGCAGGGTTGGTTCGTGCAGTAAAGAGTAGAATCCTTTACCTTGATACCATGATAAGCCGCCTGTACAATTGCATTCTGCTCTGCATGAACACCACGGCACAATTCATGTTTCTCTCCGGAAGGTACATTCAGCTGTTCTCTTAAACAACCGGTTTCAAAGCAGTGGGGAACTTTTGAAGGGGCGCCGTTATATCCCGAGCAGAGGATTCTTTTTCTTTTAACAAGAACGGCTCCCACTTTCCTTCTTGTACATGTGGAACGGGTGGCAACAAGCCCGCATATATTCATAAAATATTCGTGCCATGAAGGTCTGTTTAAAACCGGGCTGCTCATTGTCTATTTTCCAGTATAGATGGGATATTTAATGCAGAGATCTTTTACTTTCCTGCCCGCTTTTTCAATATTTGATTCATCATCAAGGACATCACAGATCAGGTCTGCAATAATTTTACTTGAATCTTTTTTCATACGTCTTGATGTGATCAGTGGAAGCCCGATTCTGATTCCGCTTGTTATAAAAGGTCCTAATTTTTCATTGGGAACTGTATTTTTATTGACTATGATGCCGGCCTTTCCAAGCCTCTCTTCAGCCTCTTTGCCTGATATTCCTTCCCCTGTAAAATCAACCAGTACCATGTGGTTGTCAGTGCCGCCTGAAACCAGATGATATCCTCTCTCCATCATCGTCCGGGCCAGCACAGAAGCATTTTCAACAACCTGTTTCTGATAATCAGCAAAAGATTTGGAGAGAGCCTCTTTAAATGCAACCGCCTTTGCAGCGATCAC
>CAYZCC010000184.1:0-4295 GCA_964476805.1 uncultured Desulfobacula sp. | reverse complement strand
TGGTTGCAGCATTTTTAACGGCTTCAAAAATATCATGAATACTGTCTTCCACAGGAAGCACAAAGCATGCTGCCAGCTGACCCAGCTCTCTTCCCGCATTCATGAGAGTAGGAGAGTTGGGCAGAAATCTGAACTCAGACATGAGGTTGTAAAACTGCTTTTCAACGGCCTTGATATCAACTTTTTTGTCATATTTTTTTTCAGCCTGTGCAATATAGGAAGCCACTCTTTGAAACATCTGTTCAGGGGTTTCACACACTTTGCCGTCTTGATTTTTTTTAAGATATCTTCGCTCTAAAACAGTTCTTGAATTTTGTGATATAAAACTGATGGGGATATTTGACTCTTTTTGACTATTCATCTTTTCAACTCCTGTCTCTGTGGGTACGCTGTATGAGGTTTAAACGCTTAAACCCGGTTTTTAAAAATTTTAAAGCACTATTCAAAATAGAAGAATATACTTTATATAGTATTTTCATAAAAAAGCAAGTACAATATATAGATTTTTTTCTAATTGCTGCTAACCTATGGAATTAATATTAAATATATTTTTTTTGCGGAGGGTATCACCTGCAGGTTAGTGAAGGACTCCCTTGAGGATCATACCCTCAGAGATAAAATCAGATTTTTGTGATCGACTTTCCATATCTTGTTTTTATGCCATTTTATTACTATAATATCAAAATGGCGTTAAACATTACACGGTAATTTTATTCTAATTGACGGCGGGTTCGGGTGTCTTTGTTATAGCTAAACAGACAAAGTTGTGGATAGACAAATTTAACAAGTACCCTATTTTAAAATATGACAATAAAAAAGAGAAAAGCATATGAGTTTGAGATAGTTGATCTTGCCTTTGGGGGGAAGGGTCTTGCAAAACCAGACGGGTTAACTGTTTTTATAGATCAGTGTGTGCCAGGGGATGTGGTGTTTGCAAAAATTGTAAAAAAGAAAAAATCATGGGCAGAGGGAAAACTGATAAAGATTATAAAACCATCTCCCCTCAGGCAAAAGGGTAGATGTCAATATTGCAATTTCTGCGGAGGGTGCAAATGGCAGCAGCTTGGATATGATCTTCAGCTTGAGTATAAAAAAAGACATGTTGTGGAATCCATTGAGCATATTGGCAGGTTAAAAGATATTCCGGTAAACAGTGTCATTGCATCTGACACGATTTTTGAATACCGCAATAAAATGGAATTTTCCTGCTCTTCAAAAAGGTGGCTTCTCCCTTCAGAACTTGAAAACCACTCAATTAAAAAGGGTTTTGGCATTGGACTTCATGTGCCCGGCACTTTTGACAAGGTGATTGATATTAAACAGTGTGAAATAATGCCGGCGCTGGGCAATCAGATTCTGGATGACGTTAGGAACTTTATAATAAAATCAGGTATACCCGCCTACCATCTTAGAAGTCATGAAGGATTCTGGCGTTTTTTAATGCTCAGACACTCTGTGGCATTTGATACATGGATGGTTAATATTGTTACAAAAGAGAAAAATATCGATGTGTTAAAACAGCTTGCTGACAAACTTTCAAAGAAATATGCAGAAATTGAATCGGTCATGAATAACATTACTGATTCAAAATCAGGCGTTTCAACTGGAAAAGAGGAAGTCTGCCTTTATGGCACAGATTATATTAAAGAAAAACTTGGAAAGTTTGAATTTAAAATATCTGCCAACTCCTTTTTTCAGACCCATACAAAAGCGTGTGAAACATTGTATGGTAAAGTATCTGAATATGCTGCATTAAAGGGCAGTGAGATTGTTGTGGATCTCTACTCTGGAACGGGAACAATACCCATCTTGCTTTCTGATCAGGCAAAAACAGTATTTGGAATTGAGATTGTTAAAAGTGCGGTTATTGATGCAAAATTCAATGCAAAACTAAACAGGATAGATAACTGTCGTTTTATTGAGGGTGATATTAAAAATGTCCTGCCTGAATTTAAACAGAACTCAGGTGGGAGTCAAAATATTGATGTGATGATTATTGACCCCCCAAGAGCGGGTATGCACAAGGATGTTGTAAAGCAGGTTCTTGAAAGTGCACCTGGAAAAATTGTTTATGTATCCTGTAACCCTGCAACTCTTGCAAGGGACCTTGGAATGATGGCATTGGAATATGAAATAAAAGAAATCCAGCCGGTAGATATGTTTCCGCACACCTATCATATTGAATCTGTTGCACTCCTCCACAGGCTCAGAAGAGAAACCGCTTAACACCCGCATATCGTCTTCCCTCTCTCTTCTGATTTTATTCTGTTTGATTTTTTTTATCTTTCCCTTGTGAATGTGGATGTTTTTTTGTATGAATCATCTAAATTAATGAATTGTGTTCAAAAAATAATGAGGAGTTTATGGGGATATACGAACGTAAACAGCGTGAAAAAGCGCAAAGAAAAAATGATATTATCAATGCGGCCAGGAAAATATTTTCCAGTAAAGGATTTAACTCTGCCACAATGGAGGAGATTGCTTTAGAGGCTGAATTAAGTCCTGGCACCTTGTATCTCTATTTTAAAAATAAGGAAGAGCTTTATACCTCCCTCTCCATTGAAATCCTGAAGTATTTGACAGATGAAATTCAAAAAGTTGTTTCCATGGATATTTCAGTGGAAGAAAAAATCGACAAATTTCGGGATGTATTTATTAATGTTTATGAATATGATTCAAATATTTTAATTAATTTGTTTCATTTACAGTCTGGAGAAGCCCTCAAAAACCTTTCAGGTGATGTTCTGCGGCAGATTAAAATCTATTCTGCCCTGGCTCACGGAGCGATCATTGATGTTGTGAAACAGGGTATTAAACAGGGGGTTTTTGTTGATGAAAATCCTGTAGCTCTGGCAGATATCTTATGGTCATCCTATGGTGGAATCGTTTTATGGGTGGACTCTAAAAGACGTCTGGATGATCAGAAAGACTTTGTAAAACCCACAATTAAAACAGCTTTCAAGATAATAACCAAAGGATTGAAAAGTACATAACCACTCTATTTTTAAAACCTACAGGAAGGAAAAATGATTGTAAAACAGCTGCCATATTCAACCGATAACCTCGGTTATTTTCTGTACACTGCAAATCAAGGAATTGCTATTGATGCAGGAGCTGTTCAGGAGACCATAGAGTTTGCAAAAAAAAATAAAATTTCCATTAAATATGTAACCAATACCCACTCCCACCATGATCATACCAGTGGCAATAAAGAGATGCTCAGGCAAACAGATGCCCAGTTTATCGATTGTAGAAAAATCAAATCAGATGAATCTCTTTCACTTGATGAAGAGGTTTTAAATATTATTTTTACACCTGGGCATACAGATGATTCCATCACATTTCAAGCGGATGATTTTTTAATAACAGGTGACACGCTCTTTAACGGTACCATAGGTAATTGCTTTTCAGGAGATCTTAAAGCATTTTTTAAATCTTTAAAACGCCTGATCTCTTTTTCAGAAAATACCATCATTTACAGTGGACATGATTATGTAAATGAATCCATTCAAATTGCCAGAACTATTGAGCAGGATAATCCATATATCAATGAATATTTGAAAAAGTACAACCCAGAACTGGCAGCCTCCCTGCTCGGTGATGAATTAAAGGTAAATCCTTTTTTACGATTTAACACTTCCGGTATTGTCAATATTTTAAACAACGAAAATATGCCGGCAGATACCGAGTTTCAAAGATTTAATTCCATAATGGAACTATTTTGATCCCTGATATTGGGGGGTTAATTTTCAGTTGGTAAGGCTTTGCACCTCCATCGCCCGTGTTTGCGGCGTTCAAGTTCTCGTTTACCCATATCCTTAGGCTGTTTTTGGCTATTAAAAAATTTAACGTATCGGACAATCCAATCACAATATGTTTGTTCAGTACGATACGCATAATGATAATATCTTAAAACCTGACGAGCCTGATCCATGAGTTTCAAATTCGGATCCGGTTTGAATTTTTTATTGATTCCCATGATAACCATTGATACAAAAAAAACATGGGAAATTCAAGAGGTTTTTGCCATGTTTATTAGTTAATATCTTGATAGATGGAAGCTTTTCTATCTATATCAACTGTTAGGAGGTCATAATGGCAGAGACTGTTGTTTATGAATGTGGTCATTGTGATGGTAAGGGAGTATGTCAAAGAGGTGCTGGTGGTTGGAGCTGTGGTTCTTGTTAAAGGCTACAGGACGGCATGATGGTTCAGGAACGCTTGTTGTCGATCAAGCCGCTGTGAAATGTAGCATTTGTGGAGGTTCAGGCAAAATTGTTAAAATTATAAAATAA
>CAYZCC010000183.1:0-4315 GCA_964476805.1 uncultured Desulfobacula sp. | reverse complement strand
TTTTATCTTCTATGAAATCACCAAGATGGCTGTCTTCTTCTTCTCCAATCGGTGTCTCAAGGGAAATGGGTTCTTTCGCTATTTTTAATACCCTCCTGACTTTTTCAATTGGAATTTCCATCTTCTGGGCAATCTCTTCAGGTGACGGCTCTTTGCCCATCTCCTGGACAAGATACCTTGATGTCCGGATGAGTTTGTTAATGGTTTCAATCATATGAACCGGAATTCTTATGGTCCTTGCCTGGTCTGCAATAGCCCGGGTGATCGCCTGCCTGATCCACCAGGTAGCGTATGTAGAAAATTTATACCCTCTCCTGTATTCAAATTTATCCACCGCTTTCATTAAACCAATGTTGCCTTCCTGGATTAAATCTAAAAACTGCAACCCCCTGTTTGTATATTTTTTTGCGATACTGACCACCAGTCTTAAATTGGCTCTGACCAGTTCACGTTTTGCAAATTCTGCTTTTCGACGGCCTTCGTCAATTCCTTTAACAATCTGCTTTAAAAAGTCAGAATCCCCTTTAATTTCATTTTTTCTCAAAGATATCTGAACGGATATGGCACAAAGATCCTCAAATAAAATTTTTGCCTGCACTTCAGAAATATCTAATTTGTATCTTACCCAACTCACAAATTTTTCTTCAGAAGACAATTTACCGATCATGGTTTTGCTTTTCACTTTAAAAGTTTTAGCACATCTTTCGATGAGGTCATCAATTTTTGCAAACCATTTAATGGGATTTCGAATATTTTTTTCAATATTATGAATCACATTGGCTTCAAAACGCCATCTTTTCAGTTGTAAAAATATAGTTTCTGTGTTGTCAAAAATCTCTTTTAAAAAGGTTTCATATTTTTTAGTTTTTCTCTTTGCCTGCAGCAGATAATCTCTTTTTTCCTGATTCTGCTCGTGAAGCTCTCTAACAATCTTTAAGGAGTTTAAAAATTTTTCCTGTTTGGAAGCCTCATCCACGACCCCGTCACCCTCATCCACATCCCTTAGAACATGTTTTGGGCGCATGAATTTTTGTTCCATTTTCTGGCCATAAGCAAAAATAGTTAATATTGTTAAAGGGCAATCCAGCATCGCTCTTAAAATATCACGCTCTCCCAACTCAATCTTTTTGGCAATTTCAATTTCACCTTCACGACTCAGCAGGGTTACCATTCCCATCTCTTTAAGATACATTTTGACAGGGTCAGTCACTGTACCAAACTCAATATCGGAGCCATCTTTTTTAGGTGCTAACAGCTTATTAACAATCTGTTTCTTATCTTTTTCTGCTATCTTTTCAGCCTCTTTTTTACTCTTAGCTGTTGTTTTATCCGTTTGAGTTTTTTTACCATTTACTTTACTTTTCCCCGTTGCAGCTTGACTATTCTTAGTGCCGCTCCTGATTGCTTTGGAAGCAGGTTGACTCTTTTTACCGGCGTTACGGATACTCTTTTTTGCAGTGGTTCCCTTTCTAGGTTTTTGTACCGTTCTTTTGATTTTTTCTTTTTCCTGATCCACAAATTTAATCCCGAGCTCTTTTAACTGTATAACAACATCTTCTATCTGATCCAATGACTTTAAGTCATCGGATATTGCTTCATTAAGTTCAGCAAAAGAGAGATAACCTTTTTTTTTACCTTTTTTAATCAGTTTTTGTAACTCCTTTTTACTAATTGCCACATCCTCTCCAGACTTATTTGTCTTACCTGCCATTATTGTATGCCTCCCAAAGGCTTATTCAATACCAGTCGAAAACCGCTAATCTGCCCTTCAGGGCATCCGGTTTGCGATCCGGCATTATTCAGTGTCTATTATTGTAATTGCTGAATCTCAGCCTGTTTTTTCTTTAATAACTCCATTAATTCAGCATCACAGCCCTTTTCCGCACTTATAATTTTACTTGTCAAACTGTTTTCTTCTCTCTTTTTCACTCTGATAACTCTGTTTATCAGTGATAATGCTGTTCCTTTAATGTTATTGTCAAAAAAAGTGCTTTCCATTGATAAAGACGCTATAAGTTCCTGGTCCTCACTATTTTCCATTTTTGCCATCACATTTGTAATAAAGGCCTTTTTGTCCGGACGGATACTTATTACCTTCTTCCCTATCAATTTTAGTTTTTCAGAATAAAAATACTCTAAAACACCTGTCTTTTTTACATCGTTAATAATTTCAGGATAATTGAGTATCAATGAAATCACCTGCTCTTCTCTTCTGTCTGACGCCAGCCTGTCATCCTCTTTTTTATCACCCGTCAGGTATGATTCCGGTCTGCTGACCTGGGAATGCAGATATTGTTCCCTGACTTTTTCCAGAACCGCTTTCTCATCAATATTCAATTTTTCAGCAAGCTCTTTAACATACAAGGATCTTAAAACACTATCCTGGATCCCGGTCAGATAAGGCTTCATATCATTTAAAATTTCAACTTTTCCCTCCACTGACATCCCATGTGTATCAATTGAGACCTGTAAAAGAAACTGCATGACCGTTTTTGCTTTTAAAGCCAGTTGATTAAATGCTTCCGGTCCATGTTCCATAACATAGGAGTCAGGATCACTATCTTCGGGCAGTACAAGAATCCTTATATCAACGCCCTCTCGCATAAAAATTTTAATACTTCTTTTTGCCGCATTGATTCCTGCTGTGTCAGAGTCAAAAACAAGTATCATTTTTGATGCGTACCCTTTAAGGATCCTTACATGATCATGGGTCAATGCAGTGCCAAGACTTGCAACCGTATTTTTAATACCCTGTTGAAAAAGGGATAAGAAATCAAAATACCCTTCCACTATATAGACAAAACCCTCCTGCCTGCAAAATTGTTTTGAAGCGTGAAGACCATATAGAATCCTGCTTTTATTATAGACAGGTGTTACAGGAGAATTCATATATTTTGGCATGGCATCATCCATCACCCGGCCGCCAAAACCTGCCACCTGCATATTGATATCAAAAATAGGAAACATTATGCGGTTCCTGAATCTGTCATAATATCCACTGCTCTGTTCCCTTACAAGAATCAAACCGGATTGCACCGCTGTATTTTTAGAAATCTTAAGCTCCTTGAGTTCCCCAACAACACTATCCCAGCGGTCAGGTGAAAATCCAAGGTGAAACTGTTCAATAATATCTTCTGAAATTTTCCTTAGTTTCAGGTAATCACATGCCTTTTTCCCCTGATGACTTTTTTTGAGCACACCATTAAAAAATGCCATTATATTTTTATTGAGTCTGAACAGACTCTCTTTAAGGTGGGTCTCTCTTCTTTTTGAAGGGTCAATTTTTCCTGTCTCAATGGTTATATTATATTGTCTTGCCACTATTTTTACCGCTTCAGGAAATGTGATTCCATGGTATCTTTTCAGGAAATTCAAAACATCGCCACCTGCTCCGCAGCCAAAACAGTAATATATCTGTTTGTTCGCATTGACAGAAAATGATGGGGTTTTTTCAGAGTGGAATGGACATAAACCAAAAAAATTACTTCCTGATTTTTTTAAGATGACCGATTGAGAGATAATATCAATAATATCTGAAGTGTTCAATATTTCTGATATTTTTTCTTCAGGGATGTACATCTTACAAGGATTGACTCCAAAATTTAATGGTTTTTGAAAGTAAAATAATTTAAGTCTTTAAAACAGCATGTCAATAATTACTATTTTGAAATTCTTATGGCCTCTCTCAAATCAAGGGTCTCTTCATAGAGAGCTCTTCCGGTTATAACGCCTGTTACCCCCTTCTCTTCAATTTTAATAAGGTTTTTAATATCTTTAATTGTATTGACCCCGCCTGATGCTACAATGGGAATTGAAACAGCGTCTGCCAGAGCGGCTGTCTCTTCAATATTAATACCGGTCTGCATCCCGTCCCTGTGTATATCTGTAAAATTGATTGCTGCGACTCCACATGATTCAAACTCTTTTGCAAGATCAACCGCTTTGGTTTCAGAAGTTTTGCGCCAGCCTTCAACTGCAACCATGCCGTTGCGTGCATCAATGCCGACAACAATTTTGCCTTTGAATCTTTTACATGCATTTTTTACAAGTGCCGGGTCATAAAGCGCAACACTGCCTATGATAACCTTTGAAACCCCGGCTTCAATATACTTTTCAATGGTTCCAATATCTCTGATACCGCCGCCGACCTGTATTGGCGTACTTATTTTTGACAATATCTCTTTTATGGTATTGAAATTTTTCACCTTTTTGGCAAAAGCACCATCAAGATCAATTATATGGATAAGTTCTGCCCCGCAGTTTTCCCACTGCTGCGCCATAGCAACCGGCTCTTCAGAATAGAGAGTGGTGTCTT
>CAYZCC010000182.1:3604-4321 GCA_964476805.1 uncultured Desulfobacula sp. | reverse complement strand
AATCTTGAAAAAAAAGTAGCAGATTTTGTTGGGAAACCCGGTGCAAAGATTTTTAACAATGTTCAGATGTTGGCTTTTGTGCCATAAGGAGATATAAAATATCAGGCTGATATCATCTGCCGGAGTACATAGTGCAGGATTCCACCATTTCTGATGTAGTCGATTTCCACATCAGTGTTCAGTTTTACAACAGCCTGAAATTTTATACTCTTAATCGCTCTGTCATGGCTGTTGTTATTCTTTTGGGCTTTGACAGTCACTAAACTATCCGGCTGAATTTGATCCAGACCCGAAATTTCAAAGATTTCATCACCTTTGAGCCCCACTGTATCAAAAGATTCTCCATCCTGAAACACAAGTGGTAAAACTCCCATGCCCACAAGGTTTGATCGGTGTATCCTCTCAAAAGATTGAGCAATAACAGCCTTGATACCGAGAAGGCTGCTTCCTTTGGCTGCCCAGTCCCGTGAAGAGCCTGTTCCATACTCTTTGCCGCCAAAAATAATCAGATCTGTTTTTTCATCCTGATATTGTTGTGAGACATCAAATACATACCCTTTTGTGTTTTCAGGAAATTTAAGTGTGAATCCTCCGGTTTCAGGAATAAGTCTGTTTTTTATTCTGATGTTTGCAAATGTTCCTCTCATCATCACTTCATGATTTCCCCTGCGGGAGCCGTAGGAATTAAATTCCAAAGGTGTGACTGAGTTTTTAATC
>CAYZCC010000182.1:0-3594 GCA_964476805.1 uncultured Desulfobacula sp. | reverse complement strand
TTTTAATCAGATACCTGCCCGCCGGATAATCTTCGGGAATTGCACCGGCAGGTGAAATATGATCTGTTGTCACTGAGTCTCCAAGTACCAGAAGTGCTCTTGCATTTTTGATATCTTTAATATCAGGAGCCTTGGCAGAGAAATTTTTGAAAAAAGGAGGATTCTGGATATAGGTTGAGGTATTTTTAAAATCAAAGGTTGTGCTCTCTTTTGTTTCCAGCTCCTGCCAGAGAGTGTCCCCTTTAAAAATATTGGCGTATTGCTCCTGGAAGAACTCTTTTTTAACACTTTTTTCAACAATATTATTTATTTCATCATGGTCCGGCCAGATATCATCCATAAAAACAGGCGTGCCATCTTTTGAAACAGCAAGAGGTTCTGATTTCAAGTCAATATCAATCTTTCCGGCAATGGCATATATCACCACAAGAATGGGTGACATTAAAAAATTACCTTTGACTGCCTGGTGAATTCTTGCTTCAAAATTTCGGTTGCCGGAGAGAACAGACATGACATCCAGATTATTTGATTGGATGGATTCATCAATAAATGGATCCAGGGGCCCGCTGTTACCAATACATGTCATGCAGCCGAACCCTGTGTTATTAAACCCGAGTTTTTCAAGATATTTCAGTAAATCAGCATCTTTAAGATAGTCAATAACCACTTTTGAGCCAGGAGATAGTGATGTCTTTACATACCATGGTACAGACAACCCTTTTTCAACGGCTTTTTTTGCTGCAAGGCCTGCACCTGTCATGGAAAAGGGGTTGGATGTATTGGTACATGATGTAATCGCTGCAATAACGATGCTGCCATTTGTAAGCGGTCTTGATCTGTTTTCCGGATTGACGGAAATATTTTTTCTGACGTTAAGGTCAAATAGTTTTGTGGTTTTCTCCTTTAGATCAGACAGGGAAATTCTGTCCTGGGGCCTTGAAGGGCCTGCAACAGTGGATTTGATCAAAGAGAGATCCACATCAATTGTTTTGGCAAATTTTATTTCACTGTCATAGGTATTGAAAAAACCACAGGCTTTGCAGTATGTTTCAACAAAAGAGGCCGTCCTGCTTCTGTTGGTTTTTTTAAGATAATCTATGGTGCGGTCGTCAACAGGAAAAAAGCCAGATGTGGCACCATATTCAGGAGACATATTGGATAGAGTTGCCCGGTCAGTCAAAGAGAGGTTTTTTAACCCGGATCCTGTATACTCCACAATTTTTTCAACAACATTCTCTCTTCTAAGTATCTGTGTCACATAGAGGACAATATCCATTGATGTAATGTGTTTTTCAGGTTTGCCAATGAAATTTACACCCACAATCTGGGGAAGATTCATATAATAGGGCTGCCCAAGCATGACAGACTCCGCTTCAATACCGCCTACACCCCATCCCAGAACTCCAAGCGCATTAATCATTGTGGTGTGAGAATCGGTACCAACCAGAGTATCAGGAAATGCCACCACTCCCTGGGTCGTCTTTTTTGTGGAGATAACATTTGCAAAATATTCAAGATTTACCTGGTGACAGATTCCTGATTCAGGTGGAACGACCCTGAAATTATCAAAGTTTTTTTGTGCCCATTTTAAAAGCTGGTATCTCTCTTTGTTTCTCTGGTACTCTTTTTGCCCATTGAGGAGAAGTGAATTTTTCTCTTTATAGTGGTCAACCTGTATGGAGTGGTCCACCACAAGGTCAACAGGAACCAGAGGATTTATTTTTTTAGGATCAAGCCCGGCTCTGTCAACAGCATCTCTCATGGCTGCAAAATCGACGACTGCAGGAACTCCGGTAAAATCCTGCATAAGTACTCTGGCAGGATAATATGCAATCAGCTGGGAATCACTGGAGCAGGTTTCATAAAATTTTGCAGCATTGATAATATCTGACCACTGAATGGTTTTTGAATCCATATTTCGTGCAAGGTTCTCTATTAAAACCCTTGCTGAAAAAGGCAAACGGCTGATTTCTGCCACATTCTTTTTTTCAAGCAGATTAATATTGTGTACGGTGAAATTTTCACTCCCGATGTTCAGATTTTGTTTTAGACTGTTTTCTGTCATTGGATGACTCCCATTCGTTTATCTGTTTGCTTTTTCTATTTTTCTTAAATCCTTTCTTAAAATATTTCCAACATTGGATTTTTGAAGTCCCCGGGCGAATTCAACCACAGCAGGCAGTTTGTATGTGGCAAACTTAGTCCTGCAGTAATCCATGACCTCACGATCATTTTTGTCTCCTGTTTATAAATTTTTAGGTATGTTTCAATAGATCTTAAATGTTTGATAAAAATAAACAGGGACTTCTGTCAAGAGAAAACAGACAATATTCATTATAATTTCAATTAGAATAAAACTACCGTGGTTTAAACCTTAAAATTCTTGACAAGAAAAATGAAGTTGCATAGAGTTTATCAATTATCATTGTATTAAAAAAAGAAAATACTTAAGGAGGAAAAAGCAATGCCAAAAAGAAGCGATCTTATGACCAGAGGACCGCAGAGGTCTCCACACAGGTCTCTTTTAAAAGCGGATGGTTTTGATCAGTGGGAACTTGAAAGGCCAATTATCGGCATCGCAAACTCCTTTAATGAAATTATTCCAGGCCATATGCATCTGGACAAGCTGGTTGACGCAGTTAAAGCCGGCGTTTATGCAGCAGGGGGGACCCCCATGGTTTTTAATACCATTGGGGTTTGTGATGGGATTGCAATGAATCATGATGGCATGAAATACTCTCTTTGCAGCAGAGAGCTTATTGCAGACTCTCTTGAAATCATGTCCATGGCACATCCGTTTGACGGGCTCGTACTTATGGCATCCTGTGACAAAATTATACCCGGAATGCTGATTGCAGCAGCAAGGTTGAATATTCCTTCTATTTTTCTTTCAGGCGGCCCCATGATTGCCGGCAGAGTCACTGGAAGTGATACAGGTCTTGATAAGGTTTTTGAAGCAGTGGGACGGCATGCTGCAGGAAGAATAGATGACAATGAACTCAATGATTATGAATGCAATGCCTGCCCCGGAGCAGGGTCATGCTCTGGCATGTTTACTGCCAATACCATGAACAACCTGAGTGAAGCCCTTGGAATGTCTCTGCCTTTTAACGGAAGTATTCCTGCTGTCTATTCAAAACGGACCCACCTTGCAAAGCAGAGTGGATTAAAAGCAGTGGAACTTGTTTCCAGAAATATTAAACCAAGAGATATTATGACAAAAGAGGCTTTTCATAATGCCATTGCACTTGATATGGCTCTTGGCGGTTCCACTAATACGACTTTACATATCCCGGCGATTGCCTATTATGCGGATGTCGATATCACTTTAAAGGATTTTAATGATTTTACAGAAAAGATCCCCCATCTGACATCACTTGCACCGGCAGGCCCTCACCACATAGAAGACCTGTATATGGCAGGCGGTGTTCCTGCTATTCTTTCTGAATTGATTCAAGGAAAGCTTATTAATGGAAAACAGATGACCGTGTATGGAACAACAATGGAAGAGATGTTAAAAGATATTCATGCAGGAATTCAAAATCCATCTGTAATCCGTTCCATTGAAAATCCTGTCCATGAAACAGGAGGTCT
>CAYZCC010000181.1:0-4334 GCA_964476805.1 uncultured Desulfobacula sp. | reverse complement strand
ATGCTGCCAAATTTTAGGTTAGAGTGAAGTTTTAATATTTTTTTAATCAAGGTGGATCAAAATTGGGTTATAAAAATGGGTCATTTTTTGGTTGTAAAACCGACATCTTCTACAGTCCGCTCAATACCGGACGATTTCAGCTTCAGTTCAATTCTGCGAAGATAAGTCAAGGCGGCCACACAGGTAAACAGATGGCACCTGATCTTACTGTCTGTCCAGTGCCGGATCGGTTGCACACCCAAAAGGGCATCATTTTTGCTTAATCGAAAACAGTCTTCAACCTGCCAGCGGTCCAGGCTGGCTTCAATGATTTCTCTGGTTGTCCAATCGGTATTGTCTGTTGAGGTGACTGATCCCTGACCTTGGTTCTTATTGCAAGCAATTCCTGCAGGGTCGTGTCAAGCTTGCTTTCAAACATATAGCTTTTTTTTCGGGCTGTCTGGGGGCTGTATGTCACAATGGCTGTTCGTTTTTTACCCCAGTATTCTCCCTTGGTGCGGCAGGCCAGCAAACATTCATCATAACGTTCTTTCTCAATGAGCGGCCTGTTGCTGGATGTGTCTGCTGCCTCAAACCAATCAAGTGGTGTGGCTGCAAGTTTTTTGGCAAAATAAGTGGCGTATGTTGTGATGAAATGAATCTGTAAATGCTCATCAATCCAGGTGTAGTTACCTTCTGAGTTCATGCCTTTATCAATGACAAAAGTCAGGCGTTCCTTGGTTTTATTCAGTCCGCAAACCACACCGAACATCTCGTCCATGATGCTTTTAAAATGCTTACTGTCATGGATATTGCCCGGATAGGCTGAATAATATAAGGGAAGCTTGGTGTCCCTGGCAACCAAAAGCCCAAGGCCAACCTGCCTCAAATGGTGTCGCCCTTCTTTGTTTTTGCCTCGACAGACCATTTTAGATTCGGTGTGGTTTGCCATAAAGGTGTAATAATTTCTGGTGAATTCCCTAAGATCAACCGGTCTGATATGTTGAACAGCAGTCCGGTTGTACCATTCAGACAATTTATTCTTGCTGACGGCTTCTACCATACGATTCCAAATGCAATAAAGAAAATACTCTCCTACAGAAGGGCCTTTTTCCCGATCAGCCTTTGGAATAACCTCATCAATGATGGATTTGATATCAATATCTTTGTCTACCTGGTTTGCCAGCCACAAGGCGCCAAATTCTTCTACCTTTAAGGTTTTTAGCGATTGTACCTGGTCGCTGACAAAGCTGACCACTCGAACCGGGGAACCGATATAAGTTTGCGAGATCAAGAGGCGAAAAACCTTGCTACCAAATGGGTTTGGCAGATCAGACAGGTTTATCTCTGAAACTCCTGACTGATTTCGAGTCAAATTGGATCATTTTTAATTTGCATCTTTATTTGAATAATACTATGTTCATTTAACATCGTATATAAATATGATTAGTTATCATGAGTTTAGATATGAGCTACGATAGTATTATTTCAAAAGCAAAAGATATGAGAAAAGGATGCTTTTCCGATGCATTCCCAGATCAATCTATACTTTGGCAAGATTTGTTTTCAAGCGATATGGTAAATCATTTACCGGTTGGGGTAGCATGGTTAAATCGGGATTTTGTGCTTTTACAATGTAATAAGCTGTATCAGGACTACATTGATGCCTATTCGTACTATTCTTCCACCGACGTCATTGGGATGGTATATTTTGATTTTTTTGCCAGTAATAGCTCTACTTTAGTTGACGTTTTCCAAAGCGTTCGTGATAACAGAAGACAACATACAGATAGTGAACGTCCAGTGGTTTTAGATAACCGAATAACACAAGAGATCACTTATTGGGACGCAAAGGTTATACCTATCAAAGATAAAAACAATAGCATTGAGGGTCTTATTATAATTGCTTCAGATGTAACAGAATTGGTCGCCACATCTAAAAGACTCCATCATCAAGAAACTGAAATTATAGAATTAAAGTCAGCTCTACGAACTGTTATGAAACTACGACATGAAGATCAGGTAACCTCCGAACAAAAAGCCATGAAGAATATAAAACACATCATAGAACCTTTTTTAAACAATTTAAAAAAAGACAACTTACCGCCCGATCAACTCTCCAACCTCGAAGGTATCGAGTTTGGAATTAACCAATTCGTTTCTGATTTTTCACTCTTGTGTAACAGTAAACAATATATTTTAACCCCCAAAGAAATTCAGGTAGCCGCCTTAATCAAGATGGGGAAAACCACAAAAGAAATCGCCGAGTGCTTTCATATATCACCTTCCAGCATTGACTTTCATAGGAAAAACATTCGGGCAAAACTTCATCTTAAGAATAAAAAAATAAATCTTCAATCTTATTTAGCATCATTTTTAGACTCGTAGTTTTTCCCCCCCATTCCCTCCCAATTTATATCCCATTGTATTTTATCTGCATTCCAAATTAACATTGGTCAGTTCAAATGAAAAGGATCAGTGCATCAAATAATAAAATTGATTCTTCAAAGTTAAAATTCAATATAAAGGAGGCAAATACGATGAGCTTAGAAAAGATTCAGGCTGATTTAATTTTAACCAATGGCCATGTGATTACCGTGGATAAAGATTTCAGTATTCAACAAGCTATAGCTGTTAAAGACGGGATTATCATCGCAACCGGCAGTAATGATCATGTTAAAAAGTTGATTACCTCTGAAACGCAAATATTAGATTTGCATGGTAAACTGGTTCTTCCGGGAATAAATGATTCTCATATGCATGGTCCATTATTCGGTGCCACTCGCCCACCATTGTCACTTGATTTGACTTTCCCAAATATTAAATCAATAGCAGATATGGTCCAGGCTTTAAAAGAAAAGGTTGCTACGGTTCAACCAGGTGAATGGATAAGAGGGTTTGGATGGGATCAGAGCACTTTGGAAGAATGTAAAAATGATCCTTTAAGGTTACCTGGAAAAAAGGATATAGATGCTGTGTCACCTGATAATCCAGTCGTATTTACCGATTTTTCAGCCCATACTATGTTGGTAAATAGCAAAGCCCTTGAGATTGCTAATATAAGATCCGATACACCTGATCCAGAGTCTGGAGAGGTTGAAAAAGACCCTGCTACGGGAGAACCAACAGGTATTTTTAAAGAGATGGGTGCCCAATCGCTTATCGCAAAACATGTGCCGTTTCTAACCCGGAATGAAAAAAAACAAGCCTTAACTAACGCTTTGAAGCACTTGAGTGCCAATGGGGTGACAAGTTTCACTGATGCAGCTATTGGTCCGGGGGGAGAAGCAAATGTATATGGTGTAATGAGCGCTGAGTTTTGTGAAATATACCAGGAAATCTTAACCGAAGGTAAATTAACCTCCCGGGTCAACGTTTTGCTGCTAATGGGCGACTATGGTGCGTTGACTCTGGATGACATAAAGAAAACGTTTGCAACCTTTAAAATTCCTGAGAGCAGTGACAAGAATTGGTTGAATTTTCCGGGGATAAAAATATTTGCAGATGGTATTCCACTGACATACTCAGCATGGATGAATGACGATTATACCACAGGCAATGCTGGTCACGGAAAATCCGTTATTCCGGGAGATACGGATCAGGAACAGGCCGATAACCTAATTGAAATGATAAAATATATTCATTCCACAGGATATCAGATGGCTATACATGCAACGGGTGACAGAGCCATTGATACAGCTGCTGATGGCTTGGCAAAAGCATTTGAAGAAAAGTCAGGGTCAGATCCAAGGCATTATATCGTCCATGCTGATTTTCTAAGTCCGAAAACAGCAAAATTATTGGCTAAATATAACTGTGGTGTGTCTATGCAACCATATATCAAAACGATGATTTGTGATTTTGAACCCGGCGTCGTCGGAGACAAGCGCGCTGCATATGAATTTCCAGCTAAGACGGTTTTAGATGCTGGCATTTGTTTGACCAACAGCTCTGATGCACCGGTTACCTACCCTAACTGGCGAATGGGTGTCCAGGCAGCGGTTTTAAGAGAGAGTTCGGTTTCAGGGAATGTCAGTGGTCCTGAAGAATGCATTTCAGTAGAAGATGCAATCAAAACGTATACGATTAATGCAGCATGGCAGGACCACGTGGAAGATATTAAAGGGTTAATCGAAAAGGGTAAATTAGCAGATCTATGCATAATAGATAAAGATATATTGACGGTTCCATCAAATGAAATCGGATCAATAGACGTGTTAATGACAATTGTAGGAGGAAAAGTGGTTTTTGATAAAAGCAATAATGCTTTTAAAAAAAACATAATATAATCAATTAATTTAGGTAGTGTCAAAAATTTTATGAAAAGAAGAAAAAAATAATGAGGGGTAATCAAG
>CAYZCC010000180.1:3574-4369 GCA_964476805.1 uncultured Desulfobacula sp. | reverse complement strand
ACCCGAAATCAGTACAGATTCTGATGATTGAGAAATGGCTTCAATGTATTTGAAGATGGATAGCATTGAGTTGTTTCGCGTGACAATGGGGGCGAATGCCTCGGGATGTTCAAGAGCCCCGGAAAGGATTTGCTTTTTCAACGCCCTGTTTTCCCTGTGAATACAATTTGTTTCAATTGCCCTTTTAACACTTGTGAGCAGCCTGATTTTTTCCAACGGTTTTACCAGGTAATCAAAAGCACCAGATTTCATGCAGGATACGGCCGTTTCAAGTTCATCAAGGGCTGTGATGACGATTACCGGTATATGGGGAAAACGTTCTGTAATCTCTGGCAGCAGTTCCCACCCTTTGACATAGGGCATCAGCAGGTCCAAAAGAATCAGCTCTATTTGATTATTTTGTGTGAGCATATCCATCAGCAGTCTGCTGTCTGTGCAGGGAATAATATTGGAAAATCCACCTGAATTCAGCACCAACTCAAAGCTTTCCAATACTTCGATTTCATCTTCTGCAATCAGGATTGATCGGTTAAACGGCGTCTTCATATTTTTAGTTGGATACCACACATTTTTTTTAAACTCAAACCATATTATTTTTATCATGATTTGTCACTACCGGGAACTTAATCGTGACAATGGTTCCTCCCGATTTGCGGGATTCAATGTTTATATCTCCTTTAAATTCACGGGCTATTGATGAGGAGATTGACAGGCCAAGTCCGATTCCCCCGGTACCTCTTTTGGTCGTAAAAAAGGGATCGAAGATGTGTGCCATGATCTCCGGAGGTATACCTG
>CAYZCC010000180.1:1979-3564 GCA_964476805.1 uncultured Desulfobacula sp. | reverse complement strand
CCTCGTCTTCACACCTTATAATAACTTTGTCTGTCCTCTTATCATAAAACGATGAAATCCTGATCGCTTTTGTTTCGTCGCTCACTGCCTGACAGGCGTTTTGAATTATATTGACCATGATTTGCTCAAACCTTTGAAAATTACCCAGGACAGGGGGGATTTTTTCAGCCAGGTTTTGGGTAAGATTTTGGGTTGTTTTTTTAATCATGTTTTCCAAAAGAATCAGGGCTGATTTTAAAACCTTATTCAGATCAACTCGATCAAGAGTTTGGATTTCATCCGTATTTGAATATTCCTTGAGTTCTTTAATTATTCTTGCAATTTTTCTTGAACCTTCCAGAATCCTGCCTGATATTAGGGGCAGCTTTTCTCTAAACTTTGAATACAAAAGACCTGATATATTGAATTCCCCGTTTGCAGTATAATATTCATCCATCACAATAGTCGATACAAAACCCTTCTAAATAAACATCGTTTCCAACCGGAGGCTGGGCAACCCTTCCTGATAATTGTACCCAGATTATTTTGTTATCTTTTGTATAGAATTTGGTTTCAAATTCTTTCACTTGACCCTTCTTCAGAACTTTTTCAATAAACCGGTCCCGATCCTTCGACCGAACATAAACCTGGTGATTGATGTGAGTTATTTTTGACAGTAACTCCCTGGGGTTTTTAAACCCTAAAATTTTTGCCATGGATGGATTTGCATCAAGAAAATGTCCGTCAAGAGTGGACTGAAAAATTCCCATTACAGCGTTTTGGAAAATGCTTAAATATATTTTTTGGGTTCGTTTTAGTTCAAATTGGGTCAGCTTTTGTTTTAAGATGTTTCTTGCCAAAAAAAAGGCCAGTAATGCTAATCCTCCTGAGACACATAAACCGGCTCCAACAAGATATTTATAAAACGGTGGTATGGCCATCCCATATTTTTTTTTCTGAAGAGAGAACAATTTCCACCCACTGATGGGTATGGCTACATTCACAGTCGATTCTCTGGAAGAGCAGATCCTCGACGGCACTGATGTCCAACTCCATGTCCAAGATCCCTAGTATGGCCTCTTTTGATGTGCCAAAAATAGGGGCACTAAGATGGAGTTTCATCTTTTGCAAGGATACATCCATCACTGGGAAGACCGTTGTCTTTCCTTTCCATGCATCCTTAAAATATGGCTGTAGCTTATAGTCGGGTTTTTCTGAAAAAATGTTTTCGGTTTTTGTTGAGGAGAGAACCGAATGGTCAGTGCCTGGTTTGTAAGCAATGCTTTATTTTCTATTGCAGATAAAGAAGGAGCAAATTTGGTTTCCACTGGGTATCTCCAATTGCACATTAAGTTTTAGAGTTTGCCATTAAGGCTCTCTTGCAGAAAACAGATTGGTTTCGCAAGGATTAATTCCCTGTGACCCCCTTATTTTGTTATTATTTTTTATTGGATTTATAAAAATGTTCAGGAATATGACAGATGGGTATGGGTTCCATTTTATGTTTGTTGGCAGTATGAAAATTTTTATAGATGGAAATAACCTTTTTCTGCCTTTTATTCAGTGCCGCTTTTTGGGAGGAATCCAGATATGCCATTGCCCATTC
>CAYZCC010000180.1:0-1969 GCA_964476805.1 uncultured Desulfobacula sp. | reverse complement strand
CTTTATAGGTTGCACCTATCTGGCTTTCGTCACTTCTGTTATCGTCCCACAGTCCATCTGTAGGAGTGGCAATCAGGATATCTTCATTAATGCCCAGTTCCTTACCCAGGCTGTAAACTTGAGTTTTTGTAAGATCAGCAATGGGTGATAGATCCACACCACCGTCTCCATATTTGGTATAAAACCCCACACCAAAGTCTTCAACTTTGTTGCCTGTTCCTGCGACAAGCATCTTATGGCTGGAGGCAAAGGCATAAAGGGTCAGCATGCGGAGCCTGGATCTTGTATTGGCCAGGGTCTTGCTGTCTTGAATGGCGTCAGGAAAGCGGTGTCTGATCTCATTAAAAACAGGTGACAATTCAATGTCAATCCCTTTGACATTATCAAATTGTTTTTCAAGCCATGCAATATGGCTGCGGGATCTTACCACCTGATTTTTTGCCTGATAGATCGGCATATTCAGTGCCAGGACACTTTTGCCTGTTTTCGCACAAAGACAGGATGTGACCGCTGAATCAACTCCTCCTGAAACACCAATCACAAACCCTTTTAAAACTGATTTGCCAAGATATGTATCCAGCCATTTTACAATATGATCAATTATCTGTTTTGTTTTCATATAGACCTTGGGTCTGTTATCCTGTGCAGCAGGCTTATGAGATATGACTGAATTTTACTGCCATTTGCTTCCATCTTTTGAGCATGCTGAATCCATAAAGGAGTTCCATATGCTTTAAATATCTCCCCGGTTTTGAAACAAGGTTTCAAGAATCTCTTCAATGATTTTGTCAGCCTTTTCAGCTTCAAGTGTGCACCCGCCAGTCCTGGCATGACCGCCGCCGCCATATCCTGCAAGAAGGTTGCCAATATTGACACGGCACTGTTTTCTAATAATATTGTGACCCACACTCAGCTGAATATTTTTATGTTCAGGACCATCAAATTGTATTTTTACACTGGCAATAGTTTCAGGAAAAAGAGAGTAGATCAAAAATCTATTGCCTTCAGGGACTCTGGCAAAAGGCCGGAAATCTGTAATGGATATTTGATTGATCACTTTTGTATATGCCAAAAGATTTTTTTCAAAAGCGGCATTCTCTTTAATCACGTTTTGACCCCGCTTTTTCACCTCCGGGTCTGCCATCACATGATCAATATCTGTTTCCATTAAAAGATCAACCAGTCTGTTCCAATAGGGAATATCTCTATACTCCTGGTTCCTTACAGTTATTGAGAGCAAAATATATGGATAGTTTTCTGGATATCGTACCTGATCAATGTTCAGATCAGCCGCATCAATAATATCTGTATTTAAAACCAGTTCATTATAATTGTTATTTATTTTTTTTATCTTTTTATAATATTTATAAATAACCCCGGCTGTAGAGGGAGCAATAGCAAAAGCACCCTGAAAATCCTGTGCCGGTCTATTTGTGATATGGTGATCAAACCATAAACCACAGTCAGGCGACCATGGGAGATTTGCCATTATGTCATCTTTTAAAATAGTAATCTGACCTCTCTGGATTTCATTTGGCTCTGCCCATAAAATATCCTGGTCAATGTTTTCAGCTTTTCGAAGCAGCACTGCACAGGCAATTCCGTCAAAATCCGGTCTGGTAACAATTCTCATGGTCTATTGACATCCTCTCCTATTTATTCATTTTATTTTTTTCGTCTATAGAGCCTCTTGCAGAAAAACTATTGAGTATTAATCAGAGATCGGCGACTCATCTTCATCATACTATGGGTTAAAGCAAAGATAATGCCACAAAATAAACTCAAATGCAACTCATTGTTATTATATGGTTTTTTGGGGGTGTAAAAATTTGTGTCGAAAAATTTATACCCAATAATAATCATGGTGTCCAATATTAGGTATTGTTTTGTGTCCAGTATTAAGTATTGTTTTTTTTTTAGAAACAGGCTACATAACGTTCATATCAATACCGATTAAAAACAGGAGGAC
>CAYZCC010000179.1:2198-4378 GCA_964476805.1 uncultured Desulfobacula sp. | reverse complement strand
CATCAAGTGTTCCAAAAATGGGATCCACATCACAATAATCACTCACATCATATCCAAAATCAGCCATGGGAGACTTAAAGAAAGGGGAAATCCAAATGCCATCGATTCCTAAACCACCCCCATTGCCATCATTCAGATAATCTAATTTTTCAATGATCCCTTTAAGATCTCCAATTCCATTGTTATCTGCATCAAAAAAGCTTCGAGGGTAAATCTGATATATTACAGCGCTTTTCCACCAAGGGGTATTGTCAAAAATGTTTTTCGTCATTTTAAAGTTCCTTTTTCCAATTGAATAATCCCAGGGTTTCATTTTAAGAATAAAGGAACAGGATTTTCAATTGCAATTCATTTTATTATCATTCACTTCATCTGTCTCATATAGACAGGAAATTTGAAAATTTCAATAATTAATTCACTGCAAGCCTTGTGAAATCGTTTCACCCGGATGTGGACACAGAACTTAAGGCATATCTTCCTCCTGAAGGTATGGATCTGTATCAGCATGTGGAGCAGTTTGAAAAGCAATTAATCACCAAAACACTAAAAGAAAATCAGGGCAGGATCAACCAGTCAGCCAACGCATTGAAGATCTCAAGAAAAACACTCTATTTGAGAATTAAAAAATTCGGATTGGATAAATTTGATTTCCGCTGATTTTTCAGGGTTCCCTTATTTCACCTGCTACACAAAAGCATCGCAGCGATATTATAATTTTGCTAAAAACACTTACCCCGACAAAATCATATTGAAACACAAACCATTGCATGATACTGTCTATACCAAAATTATATGAAGTTCATTATTAACACATATTAAAAGGAGGAAAATTATGCGCAGTATTACCTTATTTTTTACTTTTCTCGCATTCCTGGCCGTCGCCGCTTTCACCCCTGTGACTGCCATGGCCATTGAAGACAAACTTGTTATCGTCACATCTTTCCCAAAGGATCTGACATCGGTTTTCAAAAAAGGTTTTGAAAAAAAATATCCCGGTACCCAGGTAGAAATCCTGCAAAAGAAAACATCCGCATCTGTAAAATACATCCAGGAGACAGCCCAGGGCAATACAAGCGACCTTGTATGGGCATCTGCACCGGATGCGTTTGAAGTACTTAAAGGGGACGGACTCCTGGCGAAATACAAACCAAAAGCGTCAGGAATACCGAAATTTGTAGGATCTTACCCGATTAATGATCCTGATGGCTATTATATCGGTTTTGCTGCATCCGGGTACGGCATGATGTGGAATACCAGATACCTGAAAAGAAAAAAAATACCGGTACCGGCTGAATGGACGGATCTCAAAAAATCTGTATATCATGATCATGTCGGCATGTCTGCACCTTCCCGTTCAGGCACAACACATCTTACCGTTGAAACACTTCTCCAGGGAGAGGGCTGGGAAAAAGGCTGGGCCACATGGAAAGAAATCGCCGGTAACTTTAAAATGGTAACAGAAAGAAGTTTTGGTGTTCCGGAAGGTGTAAACAGTGGTGATTTTGGTGTTGGTATTGTTATCGACTTTTTTGGGTTATCCTCAAAAGCCACAGGTTTCCCGGTTGATTTCGCATATCCCACCGTTACAACGCTTGTTCCGGCTAATGTCGCCATTGTTAAAGATGCCCCTCACCAGAAAGCGGCTGAAACTTTTATTGAATTTTTGCTTTCCGTTGAAGGTCAGAAACTATTGCTTGATCCCAATATCAGACGGCTTCCGGTTAACCCGACAACTTATGCCAGTGCACCTTCAGACCTTCCCAACCCGTTCAAGGACAAATCCATTGGTGCAGCAGTCAAGTTTGACGTAGAAGTTTCCAAAAGTCGTTACAACATAGTTAATTCGCTTTTTGACGTAATGATTACTTATCGTCGTGCAGACCTGACAAAGGCCATGAAAGGCATCCAGGAAGCAGAAGCGGCCCTTGCAAAAAAATCGAATGACAAAGCCCGTGCCCTTATTGCTGAGGCCCGTTCTCTGATTGCTGCCATGCCGATTTCCGAAGCGGATGCCCTTGATAATAAATACCCCGGTGTTTTTACCTCCGACGTATTTAAGAAACGCAAAAAAGCCAGTGTAGAAGTTCCCCAGCGTCAGGCAGAGTTTGAAGAGAAATGGGATTCCTTTACCAAGAAAAACTATAACGCCGCAGAAGACAAAGCCAAACAGGCCCTTGCAC
>CAYZCC010000179.1:0-2188 GCA_964476805.1 uncultured Desulfobacula sp. | reverse complement strand
TGAAAGATATCCAGTGATTCTGCCAGCAACTGTCATAAGACGTAAGCACCCATTCCATGGTTTGGCTTTCAATGACCTTTAATCGTTGAATTATCACCAGCCGAACAATCGAACAATCGAACAATCGAACAATCGAACAATCGAACAATAGAACAATAGAACAATAGAACAATAGAGACTGAAAGGAGAATCGTGGCACTTTCCGAATTCAAAAAACATCCGGGTCAGGCATTGATAATGCTCTTGATATCATTATTCCTGTTTGTTTTCCTGGTGGTCCCGGTGGTCAAAGTTATATTTGTCGCCTTTATGGATGTCAACACAGGCGGCTTTACCTTGATCAATTTTAAAGATTTTTTCAATACGGCCCTTTTTCGTGAATCATTCTGGAACTCTTTATATGTCGGATTCATGTCTGTTGTGATGGCCTCCTTGTATGCCATGCCACTGGCCTATTTCACATCACGGTTTGAATTCAAGGGGTCGGTTATCATCCAAAGTCTGGGCATCATCCCGCTTATTATGCCGCCCTTTGTCGGTGCAGTGGCAATGATGATGCTGTTTGGTCGTAATGGAAGTGTTAATCTTTTTTTGGAAGAGTGGTTTGGCTTTACAATTCCGTTTATGGAAGGCCTGAACGGCGTTATTTTTGTTGAAAGTCTTCATTATTTTCCATTTATTCTGATCAATCTATCCGTGGCCCTGCAAAACATTGACAGATCCATGGAAGAATCTGCACAGAATCTGGGTTGCTCAGGCCTGAGATTGTTCCGCAGGATTGTCCTGCCGCTTGCCATGCCGGGATATATTGCCGGGGCATCCCTTGTCTTTTTAAAAGTGTTTGATGACCTGGGGACTCCGCTGCTTCTCAACGTAAACAATATGCTGGCACCCCAGGCCTACTTAAGAATCGCCTCCATCGGAATAAACGATCCCATGGGGTATGTTATTTCCGTTATTCTTGTGGTGATCGCTCTCTCTTCCATGTGGCTGGCCATGCGGACATTGAAAGGTAAGGATTACGCAACAGTACAAAAAGGCGGGGGCGGATTAATGAAAAGAAAAATGCGGCCCTTTGAAAAAGTAATCGCATGGATCATTATCCTTACTATTATCACGCTTGTTCTTGCTCCCCACTTGGGTCTGACACTGCTTTCATTCGGTACGATCTGGTCATTCAGTGCGCTGCCCGACGCATATACCCTTGACCATTTCAGGAACATCTTCAGCGAAACACCTGAATTTATATCCAACACCGTGCTCTACTCATGCCTTGCCGGGCTTATTGATGTGGTTCTGGCAACGGCTATCGCCTACATTGTCCTTCGAACCCAGTTATGGGGACGAAAATGGCTGGACTATGTTGCCATGTCTGCAGTTGCCATACCAGGGCTGGTTATAGGAATTGGTTATTTAAGAACCTTTTTTGAATTCAAAGTGCCGGGGCTTGGCAACCAGCCCTTTGCCACCTGGTGGGTTGCCATTGTCATTGCCCTTGCTGTCCGCCGCCTGCCCTATGCATTAAGGTCCTGTACAGCCGCACTCCAACAGGTCAGTGTCTCACTTGAGGAATCTGCTGAAAGCCTTGGTGCTGGTAAATTAAAAACCGTGCGTAAAATTGTGGTCCCCCTGATGGCCGGCGGTATTCTGGCAGGTTTTGTAACCAGTTTTGCAACAGCTGCAGTGGAACTGGGTATGACCCTTATGCTGGTCTCCAAAAATTCCGACGGGCCACTGGCATATGGGATCTATGTCTATATGCAGAGTGCTGCAGGCCGGGGTTCCGGCGCAGCCCTGGGGATCGGTGCTGTAATAGTGGTGGGAATATGCACGTTGATTTCCCATGTCGTGATCGACCGGCACCAGAAAAAAATGGGAATGGGTCAATTAAATAAATAGCAGCAGTTAATTTTTAGCGGCCACTAACAAGCTGATTGCTGACAGCCAAGCGCTTTTAAAAAAACAATATTTCAGGAATAAGAAAAATGAATCAAACCAAACGGAATCACAACCAAGGTTCAATCGGCGGTGTAAAACTGGAAGATATAAACCTGTCATACGGAAAAAACCACGTATTAAAAGGCATAGACCTTAAAATTAAACACAGCGAATTCTTTGCTTTTCTGGGTCCCTCTGGCTGCGGTAAAACGACCCTGCTCAGATTGATTGCGGGATTTGAAACCGCCCA
>CAYZCC010000178.1:0-4386 GCA_964476805.1 uncultured Desulfobacula sp. | reverse complement strand
GATAAAAACCTGCAAACCTTACGGGTCCAAAATGCTCTTCAACATTGTCACCAATAATATACAACGACCACATATTGCCAAGGAAATGGAGAAAACCGCCATGCAGAAACATATAGCTGAAAATTGAAAAGAGCTGGTTGACAAGGGTAAAATGCCTGGACATCTCATGAACACTGTATTTTGCAGGAACCAGGCCGTAAGTGAAAAAGAAAACTTCATCTGCAAATCCTGGCTGCATCTGCAGAACAAATACCAGAAGATTCATTGCCATTAATGTATATGTTACAACAGGAAAGCTGCTGGATGGCTGGTTGTCTCGTATGGGTATCATTTATTCATTCAGTTGATTTTCAATTCATCATTACATCTGGCTCTCTTCAGCAGAGCGGTTCATCTTAAGACATGCTTTTTAAAAAAAACCTTTTCTATCATAACAGTAAGCGGTATAACTTCAATACAATTTTACTGTTTTAACTGTTTTACAAAGAACTATGGACATACCATCACATAAAAAATGTTTTGAGCTGATCGACCAGATGAATATGATGGGCCATATTATTGACCACTCCATCACTGTTGCCAATGTGGCATGTTTTTTAAGCAGCCGGCTGAAAGAGAAATTTTCTGAAATTGATATCAGCCTTGCAACCTCTTCAGCCCTGCTTCACGATATTACAAAAACAAGAAGCTTTAAAACAAAAGAGAATCACTCTGCCACCGGAGGGGAATTCCTGACCGGACTTGGATATCCTGCCACAGGAGATATTATACGGCAGCATATTGCCCTGGACTTCTATACAATGGATTCTCCTGTGTCAGAAGCTGAAATCGTAAATTATGCTGACAAGAGAGTCCTGCATGATCAGGTGGTTTTACTGGAAAAAAGACTTGAATATATTCACACAAAATATGGAACTCAAAAAGGGTTTCAAGAGCGCGTAAAAAAAATGTGGCCAAAAACTGAAAACCTTGAAACAAAAATTTTCAGCCATCTTGACTTTCACCCGGAACAACTCTCCCAAAATATTGAAAGAAGAATTAAAAAACCTGGTTTTTTACTCAATTCATAAAATATATCAATCAAGATCTGAAACACCCGGTCGAGAAGGTCTCAACCCGGTCGAGGAGAGCTCATTGATCTGCTGATCTATCTGCTCCTGGATTAATTTAATTCTGTTTTTCTGATCTTCTTTTCCAGACTGTTTTAAGAAAAATATGTTTTCAGCTTCTGATTTATAATTGCGATAGAGAGCAAACCAGTCATTGATTTTTTCCTTAAAGTCCCTTGTTACCGCCTCAATCAGCGGGATAAAATAATCATTTTCCAGATGGATGTAGTATTGTTTATACTGAGTTTTTATAAGCTTCCGGTTTTCCTGCTTTATTTTCACAGCCGCCTTGTTTAACAAGGGTGAAAAGGAGAACTTTCTGTTTTGTCGAAATAAAATGGATACGATCCCGGACAGAGTGTTCAAGCCGAACCCTGTTAATACATTGGCCTTGATTTTTGAATTATATTTCGCTTCAAAAATTGTATCAGAAGCGGTAAGGCCCAAAATTTTTTTAATTTTTTTCAAAGGCACTCTCTTTTTGTAATTTATTGCTGGATCTGGCAGGTTTTCAAAAATATCAGACCGGTCAGTCTCTTTGATCAGGTCAATTTGAAAAGAGTCAAACAGAGAAGCAAAATAGGAGACAATCTCCTCCTCCTGGGTTTTAATAAACCGTTTTATTTCAGGTCTGACAATTTCAAGTCCATGGCGTTCAAGTTTGCGTTTAAAATCCTGAAACATTAAATATAAAATCTGATGAAAGGATTCATCCGTTGTTGTTTTGAATGGCTCAACATCAATGGCTGCTGAATGGTTAATGTAGTCCAGCGTGCTGTTTAACAACACTTTGTGATCTTTATTCAAAGCTTTTTCAAGATTTAAATGGAGTTTTTCTTTTATATCATCACCACAATTTTCAACAGATTTTTTAACAATGGATTCCAGTCTGGACGCATTCTGTTCAAGGTCATCAAGGGTTTTTACTGACTTTTCCCACTCTTTTTCATCAGAAGAGAGAAGGTGTGATAAAATCTTCATCTGTTGATCAAGGTGGGTATTTATCACTGCCAGACGGTTAAAATGGTTGGAGATTAAAAAATCAAACCTCTTTTTATCGATCACTTCTTTGAAAAACGTGTTAAACTCCCTGGTCTGCTCATCACAGTATTTAACTGTCTTTTTATCCTTCTGCCAGAGTTTCAGGCGCATGGCATCTTTTTTGTTTAACTTTGTCCTGGCGTGTTTAAAAAGATTATAAAGTGATGAGAGAGAAAATATTTCAGGAGTTATTTCAAGGAATTCAATACTCTCTTTTATGCGCGTCTCAACTCTGATCAGGTCATTAAAATTGTCATGTTCACTGAAATCACAATTGTTGATAAATATGATATTGTCAAGCAGGCCCAGTTTTTTAATCTGGTTTAAAAAAACAATATCTGCCTGTCGTACGCCTGTTCTGGAGCTTATACAGTAAATAATAAGATTGGATGATTCAAGATAATTCAGGATCTGGCTGAGCTGACCCGGATCTATTGAATCAGCACCCTGGCAGTCTGCAATTTCAATATGGGGGTCAATGATTTTCCCGTAAACTTCAAGACAGACATCTTTTATATAAAAAGCCCTGTCAGGGTCAGAGGTAAAAGCCTTGTATTTATCAAACTCTCTTGACTCAAAGATAAGAGATGTTTCATCTGACCGGACATGCTTTCTGGAGGCATCAAAACCTTTGACGGCATGCTGTATTAAAAGAGTTTCCGGATGGATACCTCTTTTTGTAACACCAAAATCAGATGTTAAAGTTTTTAATTTTTTTTTTAATGACTCCCTCTCTTTTTTACGTCTAATATCAAATCCAGTCCATTCATCCGTTTGAAATTCAAAGTTTTTTCCATCATCTGGAAATAACTCCAGGGCTTTTTGCAGCTGAATATTTATCTCATCCCACGATTTAAAATGGATATTTGCCCTGTTTTTATTCCCTTTTCTTATTCTTGTTATAATGGAAGTGACAACCCCTGCCCCTCTTTTTACCAGATCCTTTCCAACAAGCGAATTAATAAAGGTACTCTTCCCTGATTTAATGGCACCTGCAACAGTAATTTTAAGACGATTGGAATGGATATCCTCAATGATGCGGAAACAGGTTTTTTGATATTCATCAAATGAGCGGTTATTTATTCGAGGAATCTTTTTACACGCTTGAATAATACGCAATGTATTATCAATTATGGTATTTAGAGAATTGACTGGAGGGTTTTTTTTCTTTGTCATGGGCAGGGGTGTCATCTATAGTATTGTCATCAGGAGATCATCATCATTGCTTTTTCATATCTGAACTGAATATCAGTGGAAAAGAGTATCTCCTCTGTCACTGGGCAGGAGAGCCAGGCCGCATCATATATCTCATTATCCAGTTGTAAAGGTGCCCATCCGGCACAACCCAGCAGTATCATAAAAGAGCTGGGGCCCTTCTGCTGTGCAATTGCCTCGAGAATATCACGTGAATTACTCAAAGCAAGCCAGTCTGAAATTTTCAAACTCTCATTCCACTCATAGGGAGGGCCATGCAGAACAAAGACACCACTTGGCTGAACAGGTCCGCCAAGATAGATTTCAAGTTGATCAACGCTTTTATTGCATTTAATTTTAAGATCTTCAAACAACTCTCTTCCTGTTAAAAGAGGATGCACTTTATTTATAATAAAACCGAGAGCTCCTGATTCATTGTGCTCACACATGCATGTCACAGTCTGGGCAAAATTTGGGTCGGGAAGCCCTGGAATTGCGAGTAAAAATTTTCCTTTCATGCTTTGTGGAATTTCATCTGTCATCTGCTGCGCCCCACTTTGTATTTTTTTTATCCCTGATTTTTTTTATCCTTGATTTTTTTGCGGTTCCATTTTTCGCAATCAATCCGGTCTGCAATTAATCTTGACATTCGACTTATAGTTTAGGAGTATAGTTTTAAATATTTTTCCCTAATTTGCAATAGTTTTTGCAATACAATCGTGCGGCAATAGTTTTTGACTTCAAAGGAGATGTTTATGGATGAGATCGATCCAAAAGCTGCCAACATTGATAAAATATTCAATATTAACCCGGATATTAAATCAAAAAATTTACAGCAAAACAAGAGGGGTTCTTTTGATAAGATATTGACAGATCAGATTGATGAAAGCAGTCATAAAGATTCTGGATCAACTAAAGAGATATCTCTTCAGGAAATCCAGGGGACTTTTAAAGCACAGAAAATCGGTCTTGAGCCTGACCCGTCACAGCCTGACCCGTCACAATTGATGAAAAAGCTTTATTCATCACTGAATAGGCTTGA
>CAYZCC010000177.1:1711-4434 GCA_964476805.1 uncultured Desulfobacula sp. | reverse complement strand
GCCATTGTTGGTGCCGCCATGACAACTATTTATACTAAAACCTGTGCAACTTATGGGATTCCAGTGGACAGCGAAGGCAATTCCCAGAGAATTATTGTCCTGGGAATGGGTAAGCTTGGGGCAGGAGAACTGAATTTCTCTTCAGACATTGATCTTATTTTTGTCTATCCTGAAACAGGATACACCCATGGCGAAAAGATAATTTCCAACGATGAATTCTTTACAAAGGTGTGCCGCCGGTTTTTAAAGTTTTTTTCACCAGGGAGCCAGGAAATCAATTTCTACAGGATCGATACCCGATTGAGGCCCTATGGGGATGGCGGCCCTCTGGTGATGAGCAGTGCGGCCTTTGAAGAGTATTATCAGGCTCAGGGAAGACAGTGGGAAAGATATGCCATGATAAAAGCAAGACCTGTTGCCGGAGATATTGAAGCAGGCAACCGGCTGTTAAAAACAATGAATCCCTTTATCTACAGGCGCTACTTTGATTATGGATCATTTGATTCTTTCCGTGATATGAAGCATCGGATTGCCCTGCAGGTGAAGCGTAAAAAACTGCAGAATAATATTAAACTGGGTGCCGGAGGGATCAGAGAGATCGAGTTTTTTGGACAGCTTTTTCAGTTGATAAGAGGTGGGGTCGAGCCAGAACTGCAGGAGAGAAAAATTTTAAACGTTCTGGAATTGCTCCAGATACATCACTGCATTGATCATTCGACAAAAAATGATCTCAAAGCGTCTTATAATTTTTTGAGGAGGGTTGAAAACAGGCTACAGATTTATGCTGATCTGCAGACCCATGATATACCTGAAAAAAATGATCAGAAACTGATTCTTGCACTCTCCATGGGGTATGAAAAGTGGAGCGATTTTCATAAAGAGCTGAAAGGTTACATGCAAAGGGTTCACAATCATTTTAATCAGCTGCTGATATCTGAAGAGAGGGAAGCGCCAGACAGGGAAACAGATGACCTTAAAGCGTTATGGGAAGATATTAATGACCCCCAGTTTATTGCCGGTCCAAAAATCATTGGACATTTTAATGATCCTGATAAAATGCTGAGCGCTTTACGATCCCTTGAAGCACACCCGAATACCAAAAGACTGACAGCCAATGGAAGAAAAAAACTGACGCAACTGGTTCCCATTCTTATTAAAAAAACCGGTGAACTGAAAAATTCTGATGCTGTTCTACCCAAATTGATTGATCTTATCGTGACCATAGAGAGAAGGACCTGCTATCTTTCCCTGCTCATTGAAAACTCAGGCGCGCTTGAAACAGTGATCACACTGGCACAGAAAAGCCCCTGGATTATCACTTTTCTTTCAAACCATCCCGCATTATTAGATGAACTCATGCATCCCGGCTCTCTCTATTCTCCTCCTGGCAAACAAGCACTGGAAAAAGAGATGGCCGCCCGTATGGCCAAAATCCCCTCTGGTGATCTGGAGTTTCTGCTTGAGCAGCTCTGTATCTTCCGGCAGATCAATTATCTCAGGGTTGCCGCAGCAGATGTGAGCGGTAATTATCCATTGATGAAGGTCAGCGACCATCTGACGTATATCGCACAGACGGTACTTGAACAGGTGCTTCAAATCGCATGGAACATAGTGACAGAAAAATATGGTATCCCCGAAGGAATCATCGGAGAAAGTATTGATGATTGTGGATTTGCGATTATTGCATATGGCAAAGTCGGCGGGTTTGAAATGGGATATCAATCAGACATTGATATCGTTTTTTTATATGATGCCGGCCAGAAGATGACGCAGGGCAGTGAAAAAAGTATTGAAAATATAAGATTTTATTCAAATATGGGGCAGAGAATTATTAATGCACTTACAATGCATACCCCGGCGGGCAAACTTTATGGAGCGGATATGAGACTTCGGCCCGGCGGGAATTCAGGAATGATTGTCTCCCATATTGCTGCTTTTGAGGAGTATCTTAAAACCCAGGCGTGGACATGGGAGCATCAGGCATTGATAAGGGCACGGCCCGTGGCAGGCGATAGAAAGCTTTGTGAGAGGTTCCATGAGATCAGAAAAGAGGTGCTCACAATAAAGAGAGATGCTGAAAATTTAAAAAGGGATGTGAGCCGTATGCGCGGACGGATGCGCAAAAAGCGCCTGACATCCCAAAAAGAGTTTTTTGATTTAAAACACTCCCGGGGTGGAATTGTGGATATTGAATTTCTGGTTCAATATCTGATTTTGAAAAATGCCCATGACCATCCTGATATAATAATGTGGACAGATAATATACGTCTGCTTGAAAGTCTTGATATGGAGGGAATCATTTCAGGTCATGTGAGTGAACAGCTTCAAAAAGCGTATATTGTCATGCGAAAATCCATACACAGGTTAAATCTCCAGGAAAAAAGACAGCAGGTGGATCAAAGCCTGTTTGTTGAAAATATAAACCGCATAAAAGCGCTATATGATCACTACTTATCCTGACAGATTATCACAAAATTGAAACCGATTCTCAACTCTGTATCAGGAGATCAGAATAAGGCTTAAAGCAGGCCAGTAAGTAATAATAAGAACGGCCAGAAGCAGCACCAGCATAAATGGAATCGTGGATTTATAAATTTCAATAATGGGTTTCTTGAATCGATACCCTGCAATGAACAGGTTCATGCCAACAGGCGGGGTAAAGTATCCGATCTGCATATTGGCAAGGAAAATAATGCCAAGATGTACGGGATCAATACCATATT
>CAYZCC010000177.1:0-1701 GCA_964476805.1 uncultured Desulfobacula sp. | reverse complement strand
AACAGGCAGCAGCAGGGGAACCATTATGATAATGGCTGAGAAAATATCCAGTATGGCGCCGAGAATCAAAAGAAAACTATTTAAAAGAATTAAAAACAGGAGTCTGCTGCTCACAAAAGTTTGACACAACAGGAACAGTTTCATGGGAACTTCAGTATCAATCAGATAATTTGTAAAGGCAAGAGAAACGCCGAGAATCAAAAGAATCCCTCCAACCATCACCATGGACTCTTGGATGATGGAAGCCAGTTTGGAGAGGTTGATTTCCCTGTAAATAAAAACTTCCACAATTAATACATACATTGCCGTAACAGCGGCAGCTTCAGAAACTGCAAAAAAACCAGAGTAAATACCTGTAAAAACAAATATGGGAAGGGGGATCTCCCATATGGCTTCCCTTGAAGCTGACAACGCTTTTTTCCAGGAAAAGGGTATCAAAGGGACCTGATTTCTGCGATTGTTCCAGACAGCAAAGATTGATAAAAGGATAATCATTAAAACAGCAGGTAAAATACCGGCAATAAACAGTTTTTCAATTGAAATATCCGTGCCTGATGAGTTCATCTGCTGGGCAATGACGCCATAGAGGATCAAGGGAAGGGATGGAGGAAGCAGAAGCCCGAGACTTCCTGATGTCGTGACCAGTCCAAGGCTGAAACTCTCTTTGTACCCCACCTGTTTTAAAGCAGGATACAGCAGCGCACCCATGGCAACGATGGTCACTCCGGATGCACCGGTAAAGGCAGTAAAGAGGGCACACACTATGAAAGCAACAATAGCCAGTCCGCCAGGCATCCAGCCTAAAAAAGCCTGCGTCAGTTTTACAAGACGTTTTGAAGAGTGACTCTCTCCCAGGATATATCCTGCAAAGGTAAAGAGGGGCAGAGCCAGAAGGATGGGGGTGTCTGCAATGCGATAAAGTTCGATGGCCATGACAGACAAATCAATACCTTCCAGATAAAAACCCATCATTGCAGCGGCAATGATGATGCAAAAAAGCGGCGCCCCCAGAAGAGCAAAGAGAATCAACAGGGCAGTGAATAAATAGATCATTGCACAGAGGGTTTAAAAAATTGAGTCAAGCCGGTGATTGAAATTAAAATATATCTTACGCTTATGATTGCAAATGCAATGGGAATAATGCTCTCACAGACCCATGCCGGTATACTGGCAAATGCGGTAAAACCCTCCTGTTTTTCCGCTAATACAAAACTCAGGCTGTAATATGCCATCCCCCCGCAGACAAGTGATGTGAAAACAGATAGGATAAAATCTGTCATTTTTTTTATTTTTTCAGGAAGAGACTTTGATATCACATCAATAGTGATGTGGTGATTGTTTCTGCTTGCAATCATCGCCCCCATAAGCCCGATCCAGAGTACCAGCACTTTTACAAGTGAATCCCCCCACAAAATGCCTGAGTCAGACAGGTTCCGCATAAAAATCTGCAAAACAGCCATAAAAATCATTAACAGCAGCAGTCCCACAAGGATACTCTCCTCAATTTTCTGCAGAATAGTAACGGTCTTTCTGAAAAATGTTGTCACGCTGTATATCTCTCTAATTCCGGGTGTTTGAATGAAAATCAGCAAGATGGCTGTCTATCTGGTCCACAATTTCCCGGGGAAGAACACCAGAATCAACCATTTTTACTGATGCCTTACGGGCCACGTCATGCCACTCTTTAATGGATTCCGGTGA
>CAYZCC010000176.1:0-4435 GCA_964476805.1 uncultured Desulfobacula sp. | reverse complement strand
CATCTTTAAAGGAAGTCTCTGGAACACATAAGCTGGAGGAAGAAAAGCAGAGAGAAGATACCCCTCTGCCTGCAGCTGCAGGTGATGATTTCCCCGATCCTGCTTCACCCATCAAGCGTCTGATTGTGAGAGCAAAGGAGTCGGAGAAACTTTCTGAATTCAAAAAGGATTTCAGCGGGAAAACGATGATAGTCTCCCTTGATAATCATGGGTTTTCAAAAGCGGTTATTAAAAAAATAGAAGATAAAAAGGGACGGGTCATTACCATTGGATCTAAAGGTGCTGATTTTAAATTTGATTTGACAGATCCAAAAGATACAGAAAAACGGGTTGAAGCGTTTAAACAATCTCACCCGGATGTCAACGGATTTATTCATCTGGCACCGCTTGATTTCTATTTTGATAAAAAAGAGAGCAAAGATCATTTTGAAAACTCTCTTAATGTCACCATCAAATCATTCTTTGTCATGCTTAAATCTCTGTTTGAAACCCTTGATCAGGAAGAGAGTGTCATTGGAACGGTTACTTTTGACTCTGTGGTCTTTCCCTACATGGAGGGGGGAAATGAGATATTCCCAATGTTTGCAGGGCTTTCCGGCCTTTTGAAAACAGCAAACAAGGAGTTAAAAAATAGCCGGGTCAAGGTGGTTGATTTTTCATATAAGCAGCCCAAGAGAAATGTTGCAAAGATTGCAGCCACTTTTATCAATGAGCTGTTGTCAGATGACACCCGGTGTGAAGTGGGATACAAGAATAACAAGCGTTATCTTCTCACCATGAAGCCTTCCATTGCAGACAGGACACAGCAGATTATAACAAATGGTGATACCATGCTTGTGACAGGCGGGGCTGGCGGCATCACCTATGAAATTATTAAAAAGTGGTTGAAAAATACAGGGTAAACCTGATTATTCTTGATATCAATGATATCTACCGTACAGATTCTAAATTTCTTGATAAATTTTCCACTGATACACAGCTTATGGCCATGCTCAAGGAGGATATGCCAGGGGTGAAACCCATTGAGATAAAACGGGCTCTTGATCGTCTCACAAGGGTAAGGCAATCTGTGGAAAATATCGAGTATCTTGAATCTCTTGGTGTAAGCGTGGAATACAACTGTGTGGATGTAACCGATGCCAAGGCTGTGAAAGCGGCTGTGGATAAATATAAAAAGATAGATGGCATATTCCATGCCGCCGGTATGGAGATGAGTCAGTTCATAGCAAAAAAAGAGCGGTGGTCATTTGAACGGGTTGTGGATGTGAAAGTCAAAGGCATGCAGAATCTGCTTAATGCTTTTAAGGAGAGAGCGTATAAATACTTTTTCACTTTTTCATCTGTAACCGCCCGTTTTGGGAATGAAGGCCAGGTGGATTACACCTCTGCCAATGATTTTCTGGGTAAAACACTTTTTCATCAAAAACAGCTGCATCCGGAAAGAATCTATAAAGTTTATACCTGGACAGCATGGGGCGGTGTGGGGATGGCAACCCATCCAACAGTGAAACAGGTACTTGAACAGCGAGGGATTCAGTTTCTTCCAAAAGATCAGGGGGTCAAATTTTTCATGGCGGATCTTTTGGATCAGACAGAGTCTGAGATGGTTTTTTCAGGCCTTGATTACTCCTTTGACATAGACGGCCTTCTTGGAAGCCCTGGAGATATAGAATTCCCGTTTCTGGATACACCGGTTGAGAAAAGAGTCAACAAAATGACATATTCCAGGGTGCTGGAGATTGAGAGAGACCTTTTCCTCCATGATCATACCATAGGAGATGTCCCACTGTTTCTGGGTTCCACAGGCGTTGAAACCATGGCTGAAATAGCAAAGGTTCTGTCAGAGGATAGAGAGCATTTTGTGGAGCTTACTGATTTCCATATTCCCTACGGGATTAAACTTTTAAAGAAACGTCCCAAAGAGCTTTTGATTTCAGGGGATCGAGGGAAAAATGGTAAAGTTGCGTGTCATATCACATCTGTCTTTAAAAATTCCCAGGGTGTGGTCATGGGTGATCCAAAACTGCATTATGAAGGGAAATACAGATTTGAAGACAAACCGTTAAAGCCTAAAAAGATTAAACTGCCTGCATTTAAACCGGTATCGTATACAGGTGATCTTGAGACACTGATATATAATCCTAAAAGATTGTTCATGTTTGGCCTTTTCGGCACTATAAAAGATATTAATTCCTTTGATGGAAAGACCCTTGTTACGACCATGGCAGATACCAGTGAAAAGGAGTTTTTCAAGGGGGTGAAAAATCCAAATTTTGTTGCATCTCCCATCATTGTTGATGCCATGTTCCAGACAGGGGGTCTGTTTGAATTTTTCACTACTTCCAGAATCGTGCTGCCTTTTAAAATAGAAACGTTGAGATTTTACAAAGATATAGAAAAAAGCAGTGACTATTTTTGTATTACTCAAAGGCAGGCATCTGGAGAAGAGACAAATACATACAATTTAAAGCTTGTGGATAAAAAAGGAAATGTTTTTATAGAGGTAATAAACTTTGAAATGGTAAAACTCAACAAAATAGATCCGGAAAACCAGATTGCTGATCTGATCGAATTCTCTTCTCTGGAGTCTGCAAAAAAATAGATTTTCATCTCAAAATACTCAGATTGATAAGGTCATCACTGATATCGCAGGGGTGACCTTATGGAAGTGGGCGAATTATAAATTTAAGACAGCCGCTTTATGTCTATATTACACGAACATATAAAATAGTCTTGACTAAATTCCATGTTCATGTAATAGGGTCAATATTATGACATTCGATATAAAAGCGAGACATGTTGCAGACAGCATTTTTTCTGAAACCTTTGGAAGGCAGATGCGTTTTATTGCAGGTCCAAGGCAGTGTGGGAAAACAACTCTTGCAAAACAGATACTGGCCCAGGCAGAAAACAGTAATTTTTATTATAACTGGGACAGAAAAGAAATCAGAGACAGATACAGAAGCGAACACTCATTTCTATCGACTGATATCTTAGGTTCACGCCTGGGTGTAAAACAGTGGGTTTGCCTGGATGAGATACATAAATATCCAAACTGGAAAAATATCTTAAAAGATTTTTTCGATACCCATGAAAATAGAATCAATTTTATTGTTACAGGAAGTGCAAGGCTTGATCTATTGAGAAAATCCGGCGACAGTCTTGCCGGTCGTTATTTCTTATTTAAATTGAATCCGTTTATTCTTACGGAATTACTTGAAAAACCAGTGGAAAACATCCTGCCGGGTGGCAATAGTTTTGAATATATTGAAAAAATGATTGCCAATAAAGCATTTGAACAGGATGCTCTGGATATAATACTCCGGTTCAGCGGTTTTCCAGAACCTCTTTTACACCAGAACACACTATTTGCAAAAAAATGGCATGACAGTTATATTGAGAGAATTGTTAAAGAGGATATTAGAGATATTTCCCAGATCCGCCACATTGAGAAAGTGATGGATTTGATATTTCTCCTGCCCGATAAGATTGCTTCACCCCTTTCCATCAATTCATTAAGAAAAGACCTTGAACTCAATTTTAATACGGTAAAAAACTATATTAACTATCTTGTTTTAGGATATGTGATATTTGCCCTGTCGCCTTTCCATAAAAAAAATACACGGCTTATTAAAAAAGAGAAAAAAATCTATTTTTATGACTGGACAGTGATAAAAGATAAAGCAAAACGGTTTGAAAATTTTGTTGCAATGGAATTGAAAGCAAGGGTTGATACCTGGAATGACATGCTTGAGGATGATTATGATCTAATGTATGTCAGGACAAAAGAGGGTAAAGAGTCTGATTTTTTAATACTCAAAAACCAGAAACCTTTTTGCCTGTTTGAAGTCAAGCTGTCATCATCAGGCATTTCAAAACACCACTATCTGCATTCAAGACTTCTGGGTGATATTCCCTTTGTCCAGCTTGTAAAAGCGTCTGAAATATTGAAAGTTGAAAATAAAAATTTTTTTATTGTTTCTGCATCACGCTTTTTTTCATAATTTTCAAAAAATTTAAAAAAAGCAATAAAAAATATTCAGCCGCAGTGATACCGGCTGGATAATATTTGCAGAGAGTCTTTCTATTGACGAAAAAGTCCAGACCGCATGGTGTTTTCAAGAAACAGGCGCTGATCTTCAAAATTTTGTCTCTCATCACCCTCTGGAAACCGGATCATATCTCCAAAAGTCAGGGTTACTTTTGAAAAGGGTCTCGGGAGCATGAATCTGTCCCAGGAGTTAAAAAACCATGCCTTTTCCGGTGTACTATAAAATGGAACAATGGCGGCACGGCTCTCTTTTGCAATTTTAACAGCACCTGCTTTAACCTTTCCTATGGGTCCTGTGGGTCCATCAAGAATATGGGCGCCCAGTCCATACTTTTTAATATGCTCTATCATGGCCTGCATGGCATCTTGCCCGCCCCTTGATGA
>CAYZCC010000175.1:0-4461 GCA_964476805.1 uncultured Desulfobacula sp. | reverse complement strand
TAACCCTTGCCCTGAGAAAAGAGTACGGCGGCGCTGTAATGGCCATGTGCTCTGCTGGAATGGATGTGGATCTTATGCTTGCATGGCCGGTGGCACAACTGGTTGTATTGGATACTGCTGCTGCCATCAATATTATCTACTACAAAGAAATCCAGGCATCAAATGATCCGGAAAAATTCAAAAAACAGAAGATTGAAGAGTATAATCATAAATATTCCAATCCATTCCATGCGGCATCCAATATGCTGGTGGACCGGGTGATTGACCCTGCTGAAACACGAACTCAGATCATCAAAGGTTTAAGAATGCTCAAAAACAAAAAAAGGCCTGACCCCTATAGGAGACACGGCAATATACCTTTATAACTACCCGGGAGAGACAAGGAGAGATATCAATGGATTTTTCAATAACAAAGGAACAAAGATTTATCCAGAAAGCGGCAAGGGAGTTTGCCCTTGGTGAGATGGCGCCTGTGGGACGCGAGTTTGATTTAAATGAGACCTATCCTGAAGATATTGTAAAAAAAGCAAGAGAGCTCGATCTTATCGGGCTTTTCATACCTGAAAAATTTGGCGGTCCCGGGCTTGGCTATCTGGAGCAGGCCATGGTGATGGAAGAGTTCTGGAAAGTGGATCCCGGCATCAGCCAGCAGCTTTGCTCTCTAACCTTTGGTGCAGAAGAGTTTCTACTTTTTGGTACAGATCAGCAGGGCAAAAAATGGCTTGAACCTATTTTTACCGGGGATGCCGTCATGGGATTTGCCATCACAGAACCTGATGCAGGATCAGACACGCTGTCTGCTTCAACAACAGCAGTAAAAGAGGGCAGTGAGTGGGTACTCAACGGATCTAAAGTAATGATAGGGAATGGAACAAAGGGAACATTCATGCTGATTTTTGCCCTGACCCACACTGAAGCACCCCGATCCAAACAGCACAGCATATTTATTGTGGAGACAGACAGAGAGGGTTATAAAGCAGAGCCCATGCATGGTAAAATGGGACTTAGATGCTCTGACACGGCTGCCATCTACCTGAATGATGTCCGCATACCAGAAGAGAATCTTCTGGGCAAAGAGGGAAACGGCTTTCATCAGCTCATGGCTTTTTTTGACAGAAGCCGGGCCTATGTCAGTGCCCATGGTGTCGGCCTTGCCCAGGGCGCTCTGGATATGGCTGTGAAACATGTAAGAGAAAGAAAACAGTTTGGAAAACCCATTGGCCGCTTCCAGGGAGTTCAGTTTAAAATTGCTGACATGGCTGTAAAAGTGGAGCTTGCCCGCAATATCATGTACAAGGCAGCATGGCTCCTTGACAACAATACCCCGGATACCCATGTAACTGCCATGGCAAAAATGTATGCCGCCCGCACTGCTGTCGAAGTAGTTGATGAAGCTTTGCAGCTCCACGGCGGATACGGCTATTTTGATGATTATGATATTGAGCGTTTTTACAGGGCAGCAAAAGTCCTTGAGATCTATGAAGGTGCAAAAGAGATAGAAAAAATGATTATAGGAAGAACGATTATAGGAAAATAATATGGCGTGTTGAGGATTCCTATCACCACTCAAAACCAATAAAGGGATTTTAAAACATGAAAGAAGAGTTTTTATTAGGAAACGGTGCCATGGCCCTTGGTATTCTCGAGGCTGGCTGCCAGATAATGACATCATATCCAGGGACACCATCCAGTGAAATCCTTCCCGAGGTGGTCAGATTTTCAAAGGCTTTCAAGCTGAATACCGGTATTGAGTGGTCTATTAATGAAAAAGTGGCTTTTGACAATGCCTTTGCCGCTGCCATTTCAGGCAAGCGTGCCTGCTGCTGCATGAAAATGGTGGGCCTGAACGTGTCAGCAGACTCATTTATGTCCTCAGCCTATATCGGTAATATCGGAGGTCTTGTTATCATATCCTGTGATGACCCGGGGCCCCACTCTTCCCAGACTGAGCAGGATTCAAGATTTATGGCAAGACTTGGCAAAGTACCGGTTCTTGACCCTTCAAGTCCTGAAGAGGCAAGAGAGATGATAAAATTCGGATTTGAACTCTCTGAAGAGTTTCAGGTGCCTGTACTGGTAAGACCTGCCATCCGGGTCTGCCACGCAAGACAGAATGTTAAATATAAACCCCTTGTAAATAACCCTGCCAAAGCTGATTTTATAAAAGAGCCCAACCGATGGGCATCCACGCCAAAATTCAGGTTTATTCAGCACAAAGCTTTGAATGAAAAGCATATTAAAATCAGTGAAAAATTTAACACCCTTACACCCTATAACATACACAACCTTGAAGAGGGGAAATCCTATCCCCTCGGCATTGTAACAGGCGGTGTCCCTTCGAGTGTGGTCAAGGATATGCTTGAAGAGTATGACAGAGATGATATCCCCGTATTAAAACTGGGTGCCCCCTATCCTTTCCCGGAAAAACTTGGCCGGCAATTCCAGGATGCCTGTGAAAAGGTTCTGGTGATTGAGGAGACTGATACGGTTATAGAGTATATGTTGAGAGATAAAAAAAGGACGCTGGGAAGACTTTCCGGCCATGTTCCCATGGAGGGTGAGCTGGTTCCTGAAAAGATAGAAGGCATTTTGCAAAGAGCCATTTCAGATTGCAGTCTTCCTCCTTTATCAGACAGTGACTGCGGTGCAAAAGCTTTTGAACTTGCAGACGCCATGGCGCTTCCCATAAGAAAACCAACCCTTTGTCCAGGATGCCCCCACAGAGCCTCTTTTTTCTCCATCAGAAAAGCCTTTCCAAAGGCAATATTCCCTTCAGATATCGGATGTTACACCCTCGGCAGCAATCTTGGAGGTGTTGACACGGTGCTTGACATGGGAGCCGGTATCACCATGGCATCAGGCTTTTGGAATGCCTATATCCAGGATGATATTAAAAAACCCATCATTGCCACCATGGGGGATTCAACATTTTTTCACTCCGGCATCACCGGCCTGATCAATGCTGTTTACAACGACTCCCGATTTGTTCTTGTCATTCTGGATAACCATATCACAGCCATGACAGGCATGCAGCCTGCAATTACGCAAGGAGAGAGGGTAAGCGGAACCAAAGGCAATGCCATCGCCCTTGAAACAATTGTCAAAGGCTGCGGTATTGAATATCTCAAAGTTATTGACCCCTTTGATACAAAAGATATGGTTAAAGTCATAAAAGATGCTGGCAGACATGCCCTTGATCCAGAAGGCGGAATAGCAGTCGTCATTGCCCGCCATCCCTGTGTCATTGGATTTAAGGATCAGGCCATCCCTGAACTTATTGAGGTGACTGTGACAGATGAGTGTAATGACTGTGGTTTCTGCCGCACCCGATTTGAGTGCCCTGCCTTGAAACGAAACCCTGAGGCTGAAATGACTGAAGTGGATCCCATGCTCTGTGCAAAGTGCGGGGTCTGCCTTGATATCTGCCCCACAGGCGCCATTGTAAAAGCATCAGGAGAAAAAATATGAAAACCATTAATTATATACTGAGCGGTCTTGGCGGGCAGGGAATTCTATTTATGACAAAGATCTTTGCCACCACTGCCATGAAAAAGGGTTATAATATACTTGGGGCTGAAACTCATGGCATGGCGCAGAGAGGAGGTTCTGTTGTATCACACCTTAGAATCGGAGAGGCAAGATCCAGCTTGATAAGAGCGGGTGCTGCTGATTTCCTTCTCTCCATGGATGAATCAGAAGCCTATCGATATCTTCCATACCTGAAAAAGGGAGGAAAACTATTTGCCAATGCCCCTTCAGCAGGGTTTCCCCATGAAAAGACCACTGAGTTCCTTAAAACCAGTAATATTGAAGCCTGGGCAATGGAAGCGGGTAAAACAGCCATGGAACTCGGTGGCCCAAGATCCACAAACCTTGCCATGGTTGCCTTTTATTCAGCTTTTGGATTTGGGCCTTTACATGCAGATGACCTCAGGACTACAGTGGCGTCCATGAGCCCCGAACCTTTTAAAGAGACCAACCTGAAAATCTTTGATACCTGTTATGAAACGGGGAAAAGCATGGCACAATTGAATTAAAGGGAAGTCTTTTTTCGAGTTCTATTTAACCGCTTTCAAAAAAGACTTACCCTAATCTTCCAATTCAAAATCAACATCCCTGCTCCGCAACTGATTCATATCCATATCAAGATCAATCTTTCCCTTATATTGTTTAAGATCAGCAATTTGAATTTTTCGGATGAACTCTTCTAAAGCAGTTATAATGACCTTTGTTTTACTTGGGTTTGGGACCAGTCAGTTTACAAAATCGCCCAAGCCCTTTATTTATAGACGATTCCAAGGATTGATGAAAAATGGCGTGTGCCTACCAAATTTTGACGGGTTTATTTACGATTTGCGATGCCGAATACGGTCTTAGGTGCTGATATTTTTAGCTTTTTAAGCATTTCCCTAACCTTTCCCCCTATAGATCCGCGGCTTCTTGAACCATGGATTAGCACCG
>CAYZCC010000174.1:0-4474 GCA_964476805.1 uncultured Desulfobacula sp. | reverse complement strand
TTTCGTTTTGTATCGCTCCTGAAATAATCTGTCTATATTTTTCTAAATCCATCCTCTTCCTCCCTGCTCAACCATGATGATCTCGTAAAAAGTTAAAAATGGCAACGTCGCTATATATAATTCCAGTATGTTACGACCCAAAAATTGCCAAAATCGAACTTTTTACAGGGTCATCAACCATACAAAATCAATAAAATAAACTCCCCCATAATAAATGAGGACTTTAGCCCAAAAAAGAGTGAACTACAAGCCAAAATTTCTCCGGCCATCTGAAATTTCAGAACAGGCAACCCTATCCCATGTGTCGTTGTTTTATCTGTTCCAGAACGTTACAAAAGTGTTCCGCCTGTTGAGACAAAAAATGTCTCAATAATCACTATATGATATCATAAATCCACACCTGATCTTTACTTGATGTAATCTGGCATAGTTTATGCTCATATTTTTCTTAACCGGTTAAAATAAAAAGTAAAAAGAGATGTCATGACAAAAAAATCATATAGAAGAGAAACCAAAAAAAGAGTGGGAGAAATTCTTTGTATGACATGTGAAGATGCTGCCATGGATATGTTAAAACAAATCCCTGACAAGCAGCTTGTGGGCCATCTTTTTTCCCGTTTTTACCATAAAGATGAATTGATAAAATTCCGGAGTGTCAACGCAATGGGCGCTCTTGCTGCAAGGATCGGGCAAAGAAGTATTGAACAGGCAAGAATTATCTTAAGGCGGCTGATGTGGAACCTTAATGATGAATCCGGCGGCATTGGATGGGGCTCGCCAGAAGCCATGGGAGAAATCCTCTGCCGGAATTCAAAGCTTGCCAAAGAATTTAAATCCATCCTTTTTTCATACCTGGAACCAGGAGGAAATTTTATTGAACATGAGATGCTTCAAAGAGGGGTTATATGGGGTATTGGCACATATTTTAAATCAAACCCGGAAGATATGAATCCGGATACTTTAAGATTATTATTACACCATCTGCTGTCCCGGGATGCTGTCAAAAGAGTGTATGCCCTGAGAGCCCTTTTTAATACGGGACATTTTGACCGCCATAAAATACCTGAAACCATTATTTCAGACGACCAGGAGGTCCCTGTTTTTAAAAACTGGCATTTTATTAAAATATCTGCATCCGCCATGGCACAACAGGCGTTGTAAAATCTGGAAAAAAATCATAGTATATTTTCACTGGCATGCTTATTGAAAGTAATATTGAAAGTAATATTGAAAATAATATTGAAAATAATATTGAAAGTAATATTGAAAGTAATATTGAAAGTAATCTTTCGAAATATATGCAAAGCAGGAAAACATACCCAGCCAGATAAGCCGTATAGAGATTTATTAAATGATGCTTAAAAAAGATTGTGACATCAATATTGTCCGCACCATTGATCTTGCCAGGGAAATGATAAAACTTGCGCAGACAGGTTATCAGCAGAGAGAAGATTCAGGATGCGGGGTTCTTTATGGTATTCTTCTGGATTCCGGACACAGGATTCTTGATCTTGCACAAAAAGAGAAGCATGCCCATATAAAAAAAGCGGGTAAAACTATTTAACAGTAACAAAGGAGAAAAAATTTATGAAAACTTATGTTTGTTCAGTATGCGGTTATTCACACAATGGCGATGATGCTCCTGAAAAATGCCCCCAGTGCGGCGCTGTAAAAGAGAAGTTTAATCTGCAGGAAGGTGATCTGGTATGGGCTGACAGCCATACAATTGGTGTGGCAAAGGATGTGGATGCTGAAATCCTTCAGGGATTAAAAGATAATTTTGCAGGTGAATGCACAGAGGTCGGCATGTACATTGCCATGAGCCGCCAGGCCGATCGTGAAGGATATCCGGAAGTGGCTGAAGCATACAAAAGAATTGCTTATGAAGAGGCGGACCACGCCTCAAAATTTGCAGAACTGCTCGGCGAAGTCCTTGAACCAGATACAAAGGCAAATCTTGAAGCCAGAGTCCTTGCAGAAAACGGTGCGTGTGCCGGTAAAAAACAGATTGCTGTGAAAGCAAAAGAGCTGGGATATGATGCCATTCATGATACAGTCCATGAGATGTGTAAAGATGAAGAACGTCATGGCAGGGCATTTGAAGGCCTGTTAAATCGCTTCTTTAAATAACACAGATTAATAAAACCTTTGAAAACACCTGTTGTTGATCTGGGATGCTGTATTCTTTGCGATATCTGTACAGAGCTCGCTCCCGACGTATTCCAGATCAATGACTCCGGTTTTGTTGAAGTCCTTCCCCTTGATGCCTACGCCAATAAAGAAATCCTTGAAGCCATAAAAAACTGCCCCAAAGATTGTATCTTCTGGGAATGAATGAAAAAGACATTGCTTTTGAGACATAAATGTGTCATTAACGGTATCAAAAAAAATGATAACTACCTTTTTCATATGGGGAAAGCATACAATGACTGATTTGACAAAATCCATACTTGACCGGGATAATCTTAATCATGTTCTCGACAATCTTAAACTTGGTATCATTGTCCACACCCCTGATAGAACAGTCACCCTATTTAATAAAGAAGCTCAAAAAATCACAGGATATCCCAAAGAGGAAGTGATTGGCAGAGATTGGCATACCGTTTTCAAGGTCACTTTTTGTGGACAAAAATGCTCTTTTTGCAACAATGCAGAGGATGTTACCTCTGGAACAAAAGAGTATCCTGTAAATATAACAACCAAGGATGGTTTTGACCGTCAGCTTGAAATGACCGTATCGGCAGTCATAGATAAAAAAGGGGAATTCAAAGGTGTAATCGCTTCTTTCAAAGAAGTCACTGAAACTTTTAATCTCTCTTTAAAAGCTGAAAACCTTTCAAATTTTGCTGGCATCATCAGCCGGGACAAAGTCATGCTGGATATCTTCAAGCAGATCAGAGATGTTGCTTTGTACAGTTATCCAGTGAATATTACGGGGGATACCGGAACGGGGAAAGAGCGGGTAGCCTATGCAATTCATGACATCAGCTCATATGGAAATGGGGCTTTTGTTCCTGTAAACTGCGGCGCTATTCCGGAAGGTATTGTGGAGAGTGAGCTCTTCGGGCATGTCAAAGGCGCTTTTTCCGGTGCTGTAAAAGAGCGGAAAGGAAGGTTTGAACTGGCCAACAAGGGCACTCTTTTCCTTGATGAGGTGGCTGAACTTTCTCTGAAAACCCAGGTAAAACTATTAAGATTCTTAGAGGAGGGAACCTTTGAAAAAGTGGGGGGAGAGGACAAAATAACCGTTGATGTCAGAATCATAAGTGCCACCAATAAAAATCTTAAAGATGAAGTAATCAATGGGAAATTCAGAGAAGACCTTTATTACCGGCTCAACGTAATCCCAATACATCTGCCCCCCCTGAAGCATCGCAAAAATGATATCCCTCTTCTGGCGGCACACTTTTTAAAAGAGGCGGAACATGAAAGTCCGAATACCATTCCAAAACTTACCAGAGAAGCCCTTGATCTTCTCCTTGATTATCACTGGCCGGGAAATGTCAGGGAGTTGAAAAATGTCATCCAGTTTTCCATCGTACGGTCACAGAGTGGAAACATTCACTCCTCAGACCTGCCCGTGGAAATTACCCGTGGAAAGGATCTCAGTTTAAATGCAATCAGAAAAGGATATTCAAAAGGAGCCGTTCCTGCCAGGCATAAACTCACCATTGAATCAGTTAAGGCTGCCATAAAAAAAACCGGGGGTAATAAATCCAAGGCAGCAAAACTTCTTGATGTTGGAAGGGCAACTCTTTACAGGTTTCTGGCTCAAAATAGAGAGGTCAAAAATTACAGCGATCAGTTTTAACATAAGGGATGATTTTAACCCATCCCTTATGTCCCTGTCAGCGCTGTAATTAACTTATAATTATCAATTTTTCTTCATTTTGATCACGCTGGAACTCTATTTTATCATTCTGTTTGAATTCGCCTTTAAGAATTGCCATGGAGAGCGGATTTTCAATCTCCTGCTGGATCACTCTCTTTAAAGGGCGTGCCCCGAATGAGGGATCATATCCCTTGTTTGCCAGATATTTCATTGCACTCTCATCCAGATGGATTTGCAGATTACGGGATTCCAGTCTCTGATTCAGCTTTTTAATCTGTATGGAAGCAATCTGCTGGATATTTTCCATTGTTAAAGAGTGAAAGGTGATAATTTCATCAATCCGGTTTAAAAATTCAGGTTTAAACACCTCTTTTAATGCCAGGGCAATGGACTGCTGGATATTTGAATCCTGAAAGCCTTTATTAATACCTGCCTTTTGCAATAATCTTGAACCCACATTAGATGTCATGATAATAATGGTATTCCTGAAATCCACTGTCCTACCATTTCCGTCTGTCATTCTGCCGTCATCAAGAACCTGCAGAAGGACATTGAAAACATCCTGATGGGCTTTTTCAATCTCATCCAGCAAAATTACCGAGTATGGCCTTCTCCTGACAGCTTCGGTCAGATATCCGCCAT
>CAYZCC010000173.1:0-4514 GCA_964476805.1 uncultured Desulfobacula sp. | reverse complement strand
TCTGAAATTATAATGATGCTTTATAACAATTGATGCTTATCAATTAACCACAGGAAGCTGGGTAGTGTCAAAAATTTTATGAAAAGAAAAAAAATAATGAGGGGTAATCAAGTTATTCCAACAACGCAGCACAAGGAGAGAATATGGCTGACCTGGGAGCGATGATATTTTAAGTGTTCCAAAATCACATGACAAACAATAACTTATGAGACTTAGATTACTGATATTTGTTCTTGCCCTTCTTGCCTTTCTTTCTGCCACTACAGGCGGCTGGCTCTATTACCACTCTTTCAGAAAAGCGGCTGTCCAAAAAACAGAAACAAACTCTAAATCAAGACTTGAACTTATCCAGAGACAGCTTGCCACCTATCTGTCAGAGCACATTAAGTCAGTTAAAGCACTTGCAGACATAAATGAGTGCAGAACTGCCCTTGCAAAACCAGATCTTGATTCAATAAAAAATGTTAATACCATTCTGGACAATTTCAACAGCTCGTTTGATACGGAAGTTACTTACATACTGGATATAGAGGGTAATACCATCGCATCCAGCAACAGAAATGCGCCTGACAGTTTTATGGGCTATAACTTCTCCTTTCGACCCTACTTTAAAAAAGCCTTAAGAGGCAGTAGTACGACTTACCTTGCCCTTGGTGCCACTTCAAAAAAAAGAGGTGTCTATTACAGCCACCCTATTTATGACAAAACAAAAATTTCAGGAGTGGCCGTTATAAAAGCATCTGTGGAATTTATTGAATCAAGCCTTTTTTCCAGATCCCAGGGGATTCTCCTGTTTACAGATCCCAATGGAATAATTTTTATCTCCAACAGGGAGGCGCTGCGTTTTATGCTGTTGTGGCGTATTGAGGATGAAAAAATCACACAGATCAGAGAGTCAAGGCAGTTTGGAGATGGTCCCTGGCCATGGGCAGGATTTACCAAAGAAAAACATGGAACTGTCGTAAACAGACTCAAAGAGGACTACTTCTATTCCAGTATGAAACTGGAAAACTATCCGGGCTGGGAAATAATTTATCTGAAAAAGTATAAAGATATTGAGAAAATAGTTGCTGATCCCTTTATAAAAATCATAGGTCCCATCGTTGTTATTATCTCTATTCTCATTGGTATTGCCGCCTTGATTTTATATCGAAAAGCAGCCCAGGAGATTATGAGGCGTAAAAATGCAGAAAATGAAGTAAGACTGAGTAGTGAACGATACAAAAACATTTACCATAACACTCCGGTAATGCTTCACTCCATTGATACTGAAGCGCGGATAATCAGTGTCAGTGACCACTGGCTTGAAAAAATGGGTTATAAAAGAGAAGATGTTATTGGAGAAAAACTGACCCGTTTTTATACCGAAGATTCCCGCAGGTATGCCCGGGATATTCAACTGCCAAAATTTTTTGCCACTGGGTTCTGCAAGGATGTCCCCTATACATATCTTACTAAAAACAGTGAAAAAATTGAAACCCTGCTTTCAGCCTATGGCGTCAAAAATGAAAACGGTGAGATAGAAAGATCTCTTGCTGTAAGCATGGATGTTACAGAGAAAAACAGAACGCAGAAGGCTCTCCAGAAGACAAAAATTAAACTCTCCCAATACTCCATTGATCTGGAAAACCAGGTAGCAAAAAGAACAGAGGAACTTCAAAAAGCAAAGGATAATCTTAAAAGACTTTCCGAAAACATAATGGTGTCCCAGGAGAGAGAAAAAGCAATTGTTGCAAGGGAGCTCCATGATCATTTAGGGCAGGTTCTGACAGCCCTGCGGATCGACAGTGTATGGATTAAAAAATTTCTCTCTCAAATGGATAAAGGTGCAGAATCAAGAGCAGAAAAAATGTGCTCCCTGATTGATCATACCATTGATGATGTCAGAGAAATGGCCTATCGGCTCCGTCCAAGGGTTTTAGATGATCTTGGTCTTGTTGATGCTTTGGAATCCATGATATCTGATTTTGAGAAAAGATCCAATATTTCCTGTATTTTCAAGCATGGAAAAATTGTACCGATTAATGAAACCCTTACAACAGCCCTGTACAGAATTACCCAGGAAGCTGTTACAAACGCGCTACGCCACTCTTTTGCTTCAAGCATTGAAGTTGAACTTAAAATGGATGGCAGTTTCCTTATTCTCAACATAAAAGATAATGGCTGCGGCTTTATAAAAGCTGATGAAAATGAAATCAATACTTTTGGCCTTGCCGGAATGGAAGAGAGGGCCGATCTTGCCGGCGGCAGGCTGGAAATATTTTCAACACCTGAAAAGGGGACTGAAATCTGCTGTAAAATTAAAATAGAGACATGGGAATCATGATAAAAATCCTTCTGGCAGATGACCACAGCATCGTGAGAGAAGGCCTGAAAAGGATAATTGAAGAGAGCGGCGAAATGGAGATAGTTGCCGAAGCCCCGGATGGAAAAACAGCGTTTAAACAGGCTTTGAAAAAAAAGATAGACGTTGCAGTTATTGACATTTCCATGCCGGGCATGGATGGGCTGGAAGTGGTAACCCGTCTGAAAGATCATCGTCCGGAATTACCTGTTCTTATTCTGACAATGCATGATGAAGAGCAGTATCTGATAAGAGCAGTGGAAGCAGGAGCCATGGGCTATGTTACAAAACAGTCAGCACCTGAACAGCTTGTAGATGCCATAAAAAAAATTCATTCAGGAAGCAGATATCTTACACAAAAAGCGAGCGAAGCACTCGCCCTAAAGGTAATAAGGGGAGGCAGCTCTAAAACACCCATGGAATCACTATCCATGAGAGAACTCCAAGTATTGCGCCTGCTGGCTCTTGGACATACAAACCATGAAATTTCTGAAACCTATAATATCAGCATCAAGACAGTTGACACATACCGATTGAGAATCTTAAAAAAATTAAACTTGAGAAACAATGCGGAAATGTCACGTTTTGCTATTCAGAACAAACTTGTTGAGGTATAAAATTAAGATCTTTGAATACCTCCCCTTTTGTCCGACTGCCACGGAATATGAAAATGATACCCCGCAAAATTCTGTTGTGTTGATTTAACCTATAAAAACAGGCCTGCAACCGCACCGGTCATACATGTTGCAAGTGTGCCCGCTATAATGGAGCGTAGCCCGAGAGAGATGATTTCATCCCTTCTTTCAGGCACCATTGCACCCAAACCGCCAATCATAATTCCCAAACTTCCGGGATTTGCAAACCCGCACATGGCATAGGAGATAATCACACGGCTTCGTTCAGACAATGCTTCATCCGGAAGCCTGGCAAGATCTAAAAAGGCAATAAATTCATTGATAACCGTTTTGGTTCCCATCAGTGAACCCGTGGTAATGGAGTCACTCCAGGAAATTCCCATGAGCCATGATACAGGCGCCATTACCCACCCCAGAATCATTTGAAGGGTGACACGCTTCCCAGATATCTCTGGAATCAGACCCAGAATCATGTTTACCAGGCTCACAAGCGCAACCAGAACAATAATCATGGCAATAATATTGATTAAAAGGTCAATCCCCTGAACGGTCCCTTTTGTTACTGCATCCATGGCGCTTTTGTAATCCATATCTGTTTTAATTGAGCCGTCTGTCACAAGCTGTGTTTCAGGTATCATGATTTTTGATATTAAAATTGCAGCAGGTACACTGATAATGGAAGCCGTTAAAATATGTCCGAGAATGCCGTGGATAGAGGTGCTGAGAATTGAAGAGTACAGAACCATCACTGTTCCTGCAATGGTTGCCATCCCACAGGTCATGATGGTAAAGAGTTCACTTCTGGTTATGGATTTCAAATATGGCTTGATAAAGAGAGGAGACTCCACCATACCCACAAAAATATTTGCTGATACGCCTATACCCTCGACACCGCCTATTTTCAACGTTTTTTGAAGCAAATAACTGAAAAACCTGACAATGCGGGGTATGATCCCCCAGTAAAAGAGCAGTGCTGACAACGCACTGATTACAAGTAAGATAGGCAGTGCCTGAAAGGCCAATACAAATGAAGCGCCTGGATAGGGCTCTTTAAATGGCAGAGGTCCTCCGCCAAGATATGAAAAAACCATGGCAGTACCATCTCTGGTTGCTGACTCCACTGCAAGAACAAGTTTATTCAAATATAAAAAAGCCTGCCGGATCATCTGGGATTTTAAAAAAACAAATCCAATAACCAGTTGAAGAGCCAATGCCGTCAGAATCAATGGAAATGAGATTTTTTTTGGACTTTCACTGAGCGCTGCCGCCGCCAGCATAAAAACAGCCAGACCTATCATACTTTGAGTAATCATCTCTTCTCCCCCTTGTGAAGGTTTATGAATTCAGTATATTATATAAAACAAATAAAATTCATTCAAGTTATGCTGATTTTTTACTTTGAAAAGCCGAGTCCCCCAAAAAACATTATATTTCCAACTATAAAAACTGCAATAAAACAGGGCAAAAGGACTTTAAGGAATGGAAAAACACTTTGCTGAATGTTTTTTTAAATTTATGCTTCTCCCCGCTCTTCA
>CAYZCC010000172.1:2915-4539 GCA_964476805.1 uncultured Desulfobacula sp. | reverse complement strand
AGATAAAACCGGTCTTGGCAACCTGGCCCGTTATATCATCCGGGCCTGCTTCTCTCAGGAGAGAATGGTATATGTTCCGGCTGGTCAGGCTTGCGACTCATATTCCCGGCAGATATGAACAAACGGTAAGGTACTACGGCTGGTATTCGAACAAATCTTGCGGGTTGAGAAAAAAGGCCGGCACGGATTCCCACACGGCTGCTTGAACCATAAAAAAAGCTTCCAATGAAAAACATTGAAAGCCTCTTTATTCTTAGCTATTGTTGTGGTGCCCAGGGACAGAATTGAACTGCCGACACGGGGATTTTCAGTCCCCTGCTCTACCGACTGAGCTACCTGGGCCCAAACAACAAAAGGCTTTATATGTTTTTTCCATATCTATGTCAAGAAAAATATTAAGAAAAGTAATTGTAAATGCCTTTTTTGTCACACTTTTAAAGTGTGGGACTCAAAGTGGTTGACACATTGATTCTGCTTTGATATTTTTTTGTCCATAAACGATATGCAAGAGGTGTTATTTTTTAAATTCAGCTATGTGAGGACAAGGATATGAAAGATTTGGATGATGACGATATTATCGAATTGACAGATATTGTTGATAAAGATTCTGATATCTCAACTGATGATGTGATGGAATTGACTGACATTGCTGAAGATGAAAATATCAGCCTTGATCCTGATATTGAAGATGAATTACCACATGATATAATTGAGATGGAAGTAGAAGAATCTGAGACAGAAGAATCTGAGACAGAAGAATTTGAGACTGATGAATTTGAGACTGATGAATTTGAGACAGAAGATGTTGAACAGACTGAAGATGATTTTAACAAAGCGGCAATTCAGGATTTGGATATCGACCAGGAACAGATAGAGAGTGTACTGGAAAGAGTGATTGAAAAGAAATTCTACGGTAAAATAGAGAACATTCTGTTTGAGGTTATGGAAAATGTGATTGAAAAACAAATTATTGAAATTAAGGAGAGTTTACAAAAAGATCTTGACCAGATCGATAATAAATGACTTTACGGTAATTTAATATGATAAAATTTACAGGGGTTCTTAAAAGAGATCCCCTTTTTCATTAATACAGCAGGAGTGGGGGTAAATGGGTTTGAATTCTCTGGATAAAGGATATGAGCCGGCAGGTATAGAGAAAAAATGGTATAAATCATGGCTTGATAAGGGTTTTTTTAAAGCGGAGGATAAAAGTGACAGAGAGGCTTTTTCCATAGTTATTCCGCCGCCGAATGTTACCGGCGTTCTCCATATGGGGCACGCCCTGAATAATGTTATTCAGGATATAATGTGCAGATATCATAGACTTTGCAATGTCAATGTACTGTGGATGCCTGGAACCGATCATGCCGGGATTGCAACCCAGAATGTTGTTGAGAAAGATCTTGCAGTAAAAGGCTTGACAAGGAATCAGCTTGGGAGAGATGAGTTTATAAAAGAGGTCTGGAAATGGCGTGAAAAATCGGGTGGCGCCATTATTAATCAGCTTAAAAGACTGGGTGCATCATGTGACTGGGAGCGTGAGCGCTTTACCATGGATGAGGGCCTTTCCAATGCAGTCAGAAAAGTATTTGTAAGACTGTATAAAGAAGGACTGATTTATCAG
>CAYZCC010000172.1:715-2856 GCA_964476805.1 uncultured Desulfobacula sp. | reverse complement strand
ATGAAGAGGAAGATGCATTTCTCTATTATATAAAATATCCATTTGTAAATAAAAAAAAGGGACTTACAGTTGCTACCACAAGACCTGAAACCATGTTTGGGGATACAGCTGTTGCGGTTAATCCAGATGATAAAAGGTTTAAGGATCTTCAGGAAAAAGAGGTGCTTCTACCCTTGACTGACAGGGTCATACCGATAATTCAGGATGATTATGTGGAGATTCAATTTGGGACCGGCGCCCTTAAGGTGACTCCTGCTCATGACCTCAATGATTTTAACCTTGGGGAAAAACATGGGTTGGAAAAATTAAAGGTTATTGATGATGACGGCATCATGCTTGAGGGAGCAGGCCAATTCAGAGGTCTGGACAGGTTTGAATGCAGGGATAAAGCGGTCAGGGCGCTAACTGAACAGGGTCTGCTCGTTAAAAAAGAGCCGTTGAAACACAGTGTTGGAAACTGCTATAGATGCGAGACAGTTGTTGAACCCTCGATTTCAAAACAGTGGTTTGTTAAAGTGGCTCCCCTTGCCAAAAAAGCTTCTGAAGCAGTAAAAAATGGAGAGACCAGAATTCTTCCTGATAACTGGTCCAAGACCTATTTTGACTGGATGGATAATATCAGGGACTGGTGTATTTCACGTCAGATCTGGTGGGGCCATCGAATACCTGTATGGAAATGCGCTGACTGTGGTCGGATAATTGTTGAAGAGACTGACCCGGATGCCTGTCCCGCATGCAGATCAGAACAGATCAGTCAGGAGACTGATGTTCTCGATACATGGTTTTCAAGTGCACTCTGGCCTTTTTCAACCATGGGGTGGCCGGACCAGACAGATCTTTTAAAGACTTTTTATCCTACCAATGTACTTGTTACAGGATTTGATATTCTCTTTTTCTGGGTGGCCAGAATGATGATGTTTGGTACGCATTTCATGGATGAGGTGCCTTTTAAAGATGTATATATCCATGCCCTTGTAAGGGATGAACACGGTAAAAAAATGAGCAAATCAAAGGGGAATGTTATCGATCCTCTCAAAGTGATTGATGCGTATGGGGCAGATGCTTTCAGATTTACCCTTGCCGCTTTTGCAGCCCAGGGACGTGATGTGAAAATGTCAGAATCAAGAGTGGAAGGATACAGACATTTTGTCAACAAGCTTTGGAATGCATCAAGATTTGCCCTCATGCATATTACTTCAAAAGATACAAAAATTGATTATGAAAAATTGTCCCTAACTGAAAAGTGGATACTATCAAGAAGTACTCATACCTCTTTACTTGTCAAACAGGGCATTGAAAATTATAGATTTAATGAAGCGGCTTCTGCTGTTTATAAATTTGTATGGCATGAGTTCTGTGACTGGTTTATTGAAACAGCCAAACCCGCTCTCTATGAAAAAGAGGGCATACAGAAAAGAAACAATGCAAGAAGTGTCCTTTCAAAAGTTTTAAATGATATTGTGATCACGCTGCATCCTTTTATGCCTTTTGTTACAGAGGAGATTTACACGATCCTGCCTGGCACACAAGGATCTGTTATGAAAGCATCCTATCCATACAGCACAAAAGCGTATGAAAAATATAGAAATGAGGCAGTTGAAAAAGATATGGATTTTGTTTTTGATATGATTTCTGGTATCAGAAATATCAGAAGTGAAATGAAAATTCAGCCTTCCATGAAACTTAAAGTACTCTCTCACACTGAGGATAAAAGAGAGAAACTCATTATTGCTGAAAACAAATCATTTATTGTAAATCTGGCAACTCTGGAGAGTTTATATTTTTGTGAAACTGATGGCATTCCCTCATCCAGCGCTTCCTCAGTGACCGGCAATACGACCTGCTTTGTCATGCTCAAAGATGTAATAAATTTTGACAAAGAGGCAGCAAGATTGAAAAAAGAGGTTGAAAAAAACACAAAAGCGCTCCTTGGCGTGCAAAAAAGACTCCATAATGAAAGCTTTCTTGACAAGGCGCCGGATAATATAATTCAGAAAGTTAAAGATCAGCATGCCGATTTAGAAGAGGAGAATAACAAACTGAAAGCAAATCTGGAAAGAATAGTGCAGATGAAGTAGAATTTTAAATTATGAACACAGTCGAAAATATAATAAAGCTCGCTCTTTTTGAAGATTCCGGAC
>CAYZCC010000172.1:0-705 GCA_964476805.1 uncultured Desulfobacula sp. | reverse complement strand
GCGGAAAGTATTTTACCCGGCAGTCTGCCAGGCAAAGGTGTTATTGTCGCAAAAGAGTCCTTTATCCTCTCTGGAATTGATGTGGCAAAAAAAGTATTTCAACTACTGGACCCGTGCTGCAAATCATTTTCTTCATTTTCTGATGGGGACTCTATCAAGGATGGAGAGACTGTTTTTAAGATTGAATCAGATCTTCTGTCTCTTTTAAAAGGAGAGCGGGTTGCTTTGAATTTTTTACAGCGCCTGTCTGGAATTGCAACACTGACAAGAAGTTTTGTTGATGAACTCGATTTTAAAAATGTTCGCCTGACTGATACAAGAAAAACGACTCCTGGTTTGAGAAGTCTTGAAAAAGAGGCCGTCAGGGCAGGGGGTGCATATAACCACCGTATGTCTCTATATGACGGGGTATTAATTAAAAATAATCACATAGCGGTTGCAGGCTCCATCAAGAATGCGGTCAAAGCGGTTAAAAAGAGGACATCCCACCTGATGAAAATTGAAGTGGAGGTGACCACTCAGGATGAAGTAATAGAAGCAGTTGAAGCAGGCGCAGAAGTTATTATGCTTGATAATATGAACTATGAACAGATGACCAGAGCAGTCAAATATATTGATAGAAGGGCAGTTGTGGAGGCTTCTGGTAATGTCTCTTTTAAAACGTTAAATAAAATAGCAGCCACCGGGGTCGATGTGATTTCCTGC
>CAYZCC010000171.1:0-4557 GCA_964476805.1 uncultured Desulfobacula sp. | reverse complement strand
CAGGAACTTTTCATAATATTTAAAGTAGATCTATCTGAGAGGAAATAATAAAGATGAAAAGAATGATTGATACAGCACAAACCAGTATTGGAGTTGTTGGTGGAGGAAGCTGGGGCACAGCCCTTGCCAAGTTGCTCGCAGATAAAGGCTTTGTTCTTGATTTATGGGTGTTTGAAAAAGAGGTGAAAGAGCAAATCGAAAGTGAGAGAGAAAATAAATTTTTTCTTCCAGGTATCAAACTTTCGGAAAATATTATCCCATCCAATGATCTTGAGGCTGTAGTAAAGAATAAAAATCTTGTTCTTATGGTCGTCCCATCTCATTTTATGCGCTATATGGCAGGTAAAATGAAAAATTTTATCAGCTCTGAAACAATTATTGTAGCTGCCTCCAAAGGTATTGAGAATGAAACTCATCTGACCATGACCCAGATCATTGCCGAAAAAATTGATTTTTTCCCCAGAGAGAATCTTGCCGTGCTTTCAGGCCCGAGTTTTGCAGAGGAAGTTGCCAATAAAGTTCCAACAGTTGTGGCCGCTGCATCAATCAGTCGTAAGGTGGCCGAGTATGTTCAGGAAATCTTCTCCTGTTCTACTTTCAGAGTGTATGTCAATGATGATCCAATAGGCACCCAGATAGGCGGTGCAATGAAGAATGTGCTGGCTATTGCAGCAGGGATTTGTGATGGAATGAAAATGGGCCTTAACCCGAGAGCCGCTCTTATAACCAGAGGTCTTACAGAGATGAACCGCCTTGGGACAAAACTGGGTGCTGAGCCTTTAACCCTTGCAGGGCTTGCAGGGGTAGGAGATCTGCTGTTAACATGTACAGGTGATTTAAGCCGCAACTATACAGTGGGCAGACAGATTGGTGAAGGTAAACAATTGGATGAGATCATTTCAGAGATGAGAATGGTTGCAGAAGGTGTAAAAACGACAAAATCTGTCTACAATCTGTCAAAAAAACTTGGGGTTGATCTTCCCATCTGTAATGAAGTCTATGGTGTTCTTTTCCAGGGCATCCCTGTTAAAGAGAGTGTGAGCCGATTGATGAACCGCTCTTTAAAACATGAGCTGCATGAGGTTGCAGAAAATTAATTACAGCATTTTTTGCTTCTCTACTTCTCCTGGAGAGTCTTGCATTGATAATAAAAATTAATAAAAATTAATAAAAATTTTGCTTCTGTTATAAATAAATCTTTTGTCATCGGCCACAGGGTCTTAATAGTTTAATGATTGATAACATCCCCTGATATTATAAATCAGAGGGCAATAAATCAAAGTTTATGGAAAAGAAAAATCCTACACTCTCAAGGGAACGCCTAAAAAAGGTCATCTCTCTGGTTGCCGAATATAAATACACGCTTTTGCTGGCAGCTTTGTGCATGACTCTGGTGGCTTGTTCCAGCGGTGCCATGGCACTTCTTGTCAAGCCTGTAATGGATGAAATATTTATCAATCAGAACAGGGATATTCTTTTGCTGATACCGGGTATTGCCATTCTTATTTTCTTTCTAAAAGGACTTGGCACCTACGGGTCTGAATACCTGATGAATTATATAGGGGAGAATATTATCAGGTTTTTCAGGGATTCTTTGTATGACAAGATTACAGATCTTCCCATCTCATTTATTCATAAAGAGAAAACCGGTGCTTTGATGTCCCGTATAACCAATGATGTCAATATTGTTAAAGGGATGGTTTCAACAGCAGTCATCAATTTATTCAGGGATTTTTTTTCTGTCATCGCTTTTTTGTTTGTTATCTTTTACCGTGACTGGCAGCTTGCCCTGGGAGCTTTTATTGTTCTGCCTCTGGCATTTTATCCCATTGTCTGGTTTGGAAGAAGGGTGAGAAGATTTTCCACCGGGACCCAGGAGACAATGGCGGATCTCAATTCATTTTTGCATGAAACGTTTGTTGGCAGTAAAATTATTAAAATTTTCAATCTTCAGAATTTTGAAAAAAAGAGATTTAAAGAAAAAACTGAAAAACTCTTTTATTTTGAAATGAAAAAAGTAATGGCCAAGGCCTTGTCATCACCTGTTATGGAGTTTCTTGGAGGGTTTGGAATTGCATTTATTATCTGGTTTGGAGGATTAAGAGTTATCAACGGGACGTCGACTCCAGGGACTTTTTTCTCTTTTTTAACAGCAGTCATGATGCTTTATGATCCTGTGAGAAAACTCTCCAAACTCAATAGTACGATTCAAGAGGGTGTCGCATCCGCCATAAGGATATTTGATGTGCTTGAAGAGAAATCTGAAATTTTAGAGAGTGATAATCCGGTTACACTGGCAGGGGATTTTTTTGATATTGAATTTGATAATGTCAGTTTCTCCTACAATGATAATGAGGCGGCGGCATTAAACACTATTAATCTAAAAGTTTTACCAGGAGAGATTCTTGCCCTTGTCGGCATGAGCGGGGGAGGTAAAACAAGCCTTGTGAACCTTATACCAAGGCTTTATGATGTTACCAGAGGTGCAGTGTATATATCAGGAAAAAATATCAAAGATTTTTCAATTAAATCTTTGCGGGATCATATTTCCATAGTCACCCAGGAACCCATTCTTTTTAATGAATCAGTAAAAGATAATATCAGGTATGGGAAAATGGATGCCACAGACCTTGAAATAGAAAATGCAGCAAAAGAGGCCTTTGCCTATGATTTTATAAAAGGATTTCCAAAAGGGTTTGATACGGTTATAGGGGAACTTGGCTCCAGGCTTTCAGGTGGAGAAAAACAGAGGATCTGTATTGCAAGGGCATTGATAAAAAATTCACCCATACTGATTCTTGATGAGGCAACTTCTGCACTGGATTCCCAGGCTGAAAGCTTGGTACAGAAAGCTCTGGAGAATTTAATGAAGGGAAGAACCTCTTTTGTGATTGCCCATAGATTGTCTACTATTAATTACGCCTCAAGGATTATCTTATTGAAAAATGGGTCCATTAAAGAAGAGGGTACCCATGATGAGTTGATGCAGCTGCAGGGTGAGTATTATAAACTCCAGGTCATGCAGACCCAAAGCCGATGATGCAATTAATTCACTATCTGGTATAGGAAGAAAGAAAGTTAAAAAAATATCTCAGGCAGATATAGAGATAATGAAAAAGAGAGGGGGGAAATGGCAGTTTCAAAAGAGCTTCTGGAAATATTGGTATGCCCTCAATGCAAGGGTGAGATAGAGTTGAACAAGGATAAAGACGGGCTGATATGTGAAGCATGTGCACTTTTATATGAGATAAAGGATGATATTCCAATTATGCTTATAGATGAAGCAAAGCCCCTGTAATATGAGCGTGCCGAAAAATCCAGATCCTGCAAAACTGGTTGTGGGATGTATAATGAAGAATAAATCTGATATTGACAAACTTTTTCCCATACTGGAGTCAATGTTCGGAAATGTTGACATGATAAGCCCCTGGGTGGGATTTGCCTATACAGATTATTACTATAAAGAGATGGGATCTCCACTCTATCGAAAGGTTTTTGTTTTTAAGCCGCTCATTGCCCAGGATGAACTTGCCATGATTAAAGAGAAAACCAATGAGATTGAGTTTGAGTTTGCAACAGATGGGAAAAGAGCTGTTAATATAGACCCTGGATATCTTGTCTCTTCACGCTTTATCCTGGCCACCGGAAAGGAGTATTCCCACAGGATTTATATCGGCCGCGGAATTTATGCAGATTTGACATTGATGTATTCTAAAGAGAGGGGCTTTCAAACTCTGGAGTGGACTTATCCTGATTATGCTTCAAAAGCCATGATTTCGTTTTTGTCAAAGGTCAGGAAAAAATATCTTCTGGATTTAAAAACAGATAGAAGAGAAAAAAATGATTAAAAGTATGACTGCCTTTTCACAGGCATCTAATACCCATGATACTGTAACAGCCAATGTAACTATACGCTCCTATAATTCACGGCATCTTGATATAAAACTCTACACGCCTGAATCCTGCCAGCCATTTGAGGAGGATATTAAAAAAATTATTACCAAAATCCATGAAAGGGGAAGGATTGAGATAAAACTCTCCATTCAGGATGATGCAAAGGATCAGGATCTGTTTGAAGTAAATGAGGCAAGAGTGAAATCATATTTTCAGGCAGTGGAGAAAATTAAAAAGAATTTAAATCTCTCTGTTGATATTTCAATGGATAATATTTTAACTGCCAGAGATGTCATTGTTCCTTTAAAAAAAGATCAGGATGCTGACAATTTATGGAACGCGGTGGCGCCATGTATAGAAGCTGCCAGCGTGAATCTCAATGCCATGCGAAAAGAGGAGGGGAGAAACCTGTATAAGGATCTGATTGAAAGAGTTGATTATATTGAAGATAGATTAAAATTTGTGAAAAAAGAGGCGGATACAATCCCAATGCTTTATAAACAAAAGCTCATGGAAAAAATTTCTGGTCTGACTTTAGAGGTCAAAGAACTGGATCCTGTAAGGATTGCCCAGGAGGCAGCCATCATTGCTGACAAGAGTGATGTGTCAGAAGAGATTGTAAGGCTCTACAGTCATACCAAGCTGTTCCGTGATACTCTTGAT
>CAYZCC010000170.1:0-4575 GCA_964476805.1 uncultured Desulfobacula sp. | reverse complement strand
TTCAGAATTGCTTGCGGAAGTAACCAGGCAGATATCTTTAGCTGTTTATAATCTGGGGTGTTCCTGGATTTTTATGACAATCAACTTTAGTGATGACATAAGGCCTTTTAAAAACGGGCGACAGGGATAATTTTTTTTATGAAAGCATTATTAGCCCTTGAAGATGGCAGGATTTTCCCGTGCAGAAGTTTTACCGGACCGGGGGAGTCAAAAGGGGAAGTCGTTTTCAATACCAGTATGACAGGTTACCAGGAAATTTTGACTGATCCCTCCTATTATGGCCAGATGGTCACCATGACATATCCTTTAATGGGTAACTATGGCGTATGCGCTGAAGATATTGAGTCAGACAGAGTTCAGGTGGCCGCATTTATTGTCAAAGAGTATCAGAATTTTCCAAGTAACTTCAGGTCAGAGGGAAATCTTGCAGACTACCTTATCAAAAGCCGTGTACTGGGGATTGAAGATGTTGATACAAGAGCATTAACCAGGCATATAAGAAATTCCGGTGCAATGGGCGGTGTTATTTCCACTTCTGACCTTGATCCAGAATCTCTGATTAAAAAAGCAAGAGAGCTGCCCTCCATGCAGGGAAGTGATCTTGTGGGCAGTGTAACAACAAAAAAATCCTATTTCTGGAGAGATAACCAGCCGGATTATATTGAAACCAGCAAATTGAATGATCCGTTGATTTGGAATCACAGGGGGGAAAAACACTCTGTTGTTGCCCTTGATTTCGGCATAAAATACAATATTATCAGATGTCTTGAAAAAGCGGGCTGTGAAGTTCTTGTGGTGCCTGCCACAACGTTGGCTTCTACCATTAAAAATTTAAAACCTGAAGGTATTTTCCTCTCCAACGGCCCGGGTGATCCTGAACCGGTTACATATGCAGTGGATACCATAAAAGAACTTCTTGGGTTTGTTCCCATATTTGGAATATGTCTGGGTATGCAGCTTCTTGGCATTGCCATGGGCGGGAAAACAGTGAAAATCAAATTTGGCCACAGAGGTGCAAACCAGCCAGTTAAAAACCTTTCAACCTCCAGGGTTGAAATCACCTCCCAGAATCATGGATTTGCTGTGGATTTAAATACAATTGGCAGGGAATCAAAGTCTGCCATGACCCATATTAATCTGAATGAAGACTCTCTTGAGGGGTTGAAATATGACGGTATCAAGGCCTTTGCTGTACAATATCATCCTGAAGCATCACCCGGCCCCCATGATTCAGCCTATCTTTTTAACCAGTTTGCAAAAGTGATTGAAGATGCCAAAACGTGAAGATATAAAAAAAATTCTCATTATTGGTGCAGGACCTATTATTATCAGCCAGGCGTGTGAGTTTGATTATTCAGGCACCCAGGCCTGTAAAGCCTTGAAAGAAGAAGGTTACGAGGTTATTTTAATAAATTCAAACCCGGCAACCATCATGACGGACCCTGAAACCGCTGACAAGGTTTATATTGAACCTGTCACGCCTGAAACCGTTGTCAAGGTCATTGAAAAAGAGAAGCCTCATGCTATTTTACCCACTCTTGGAGGTCAGACAGGGCTGAACACAGCCATTGAAGCTGCAAAAACAGGTGTGTTTAAAAAATACAGTGTTGAAATGATTGGTGCATCTGAAGAGGCGATAAAAAAAGCAGAGGATCGGGAACTTTTCAGAAATGCCATGAACAAGATCAACCTTAGAATTCCAAAAAGCGGGTTTGTCACCAGAATGCAGGAGGTTGAAGCGGTTTCAAAACGCATTGGATTTCCCATTATTGTAAGACCAAGCTTTACCCTTGGCGGAACAGGCGGTGGTGTTGCTTATAATATGGAAGAGGTTTGTCATCTTTCAAAGGCAGGCCTTGATGCAAGCCTTATCACTCAGGTTATGCTGGAGGAGTCTGTCCTTGGATGGAAAGAGTATGAGCTTGAAGTGATGCGGGACCATGCAGATAATGTTGTCATCATATGCTCCATTGAAAATGTGGATCCCATGGGTGTTCATACGGGTGATTCCATTACTGTGGCGCCGGCACAGACACTTTCTGACAAGGAATACCAGAAGCTTCGAGATGCTTCCATTGCTATCATACGAGAGATTGGAGTTGATACCGGCGGATCAAATGTCCAGTTTGCCGTGAATCCTGAAAATGGCGACATTATTGTTGTGGAGATGAACCCCAGGGTATCGAGAAGTTCAGCCCTTGCCTCAAAAGCAACTGGATTCCCCATTGCAAAAATTGCTGCAAAACTTGCGGTTGGATATACCCTTGATGAGATCCCCAATGATATTACAGGTGAGACCTTTGCCTGTTTTGAACCTTCCATTGATTACTGTGTGGTTAAAATTCCAAGATGGACCTTTGAAAAATTTCCCGAAACCCCTGATATATTAACCACTTCCATGAAATCTGTGGGTGAGACCATGTCCATCGGAAGAACTTTTAAGGAAGCCTTTCAAAAGGGGCTTCGTTCCCTTGAGATAGGGAGAGCAGGCTTTGGGGCCGACGGAAAAGATCCTGAATCAGGCAGTGTTACCGACGATGACCTGAAATCTAAGCTTTCCACTCCTAACTCACAACGTCTTTTTTACCTGAAATATGCCATTGCAAATGACATGCCCATTCCCGTGATTTATAAAATGACCGGTATTGACCCATGGTTTCTCAACCAGATGAAGCAGATTGTGGATCTTGAAAAACAGATCAAACTGGCAGGTAAAGAACTTCCAAAAGATCTTTTTGAAAAGGCAAAAAAATATGGATTTTCTGATGTACAGCTTGCACACCTTGCCAATCTGACAGAGGGGCAGATAGAACAGAAAAGAAAAGATCTTGGTATCCTCCCGGTTTATAAACTGGTGGACACATGTGCAGCAGAGTTTCGGGCGGAAACCCCATACTACTATTCAACCTATGAAACAGAGTGTGAAGCAAGGGTGTCCGATAGAAAAAAAGTGATAATCCTTGGCGGCGGCCCAAACAGGATAGGCCAGGGGATTGAGTTTGATTACTGCTGTGTTCATGCCTCTTTTGCCTTAAAAGAGGAGGGGGTGGAGTCCATCATGGTAAACTCCAATCCTGAAACCGTATCCACTGACTATGATACCTCTGACAAACTCTATTTTGAACCTTTGACAAGGGAAGATGTCCTTCACATTGTTGAGAAGGAAAAACCCGATGGTGTCATTGTGCAGTTTGGCGGACAGACACCGTTAAACCTGGCTTCGGATCTTCAAAAAGCGGGGGTCCCCATAATAGGAACCAGCCCGGAAAACATTGACAGGGCAGAAAACAGAGATCTTTTCCAGGCAATGCTTGAAAAACTTGGGCTTCGCCAGCCTGAAAACGGAATTGCCTTCTCCCATGAAGAGGCAGTAAAGGTTGCAGGGGATATTGGATATCCTGTCATGATTCGTCCCTCATTTGTCCTGGGAGGTCGTGCCATGAAAATTGTATATGATGAAAACGGTCTTGAGGCGTATTTTAACCTGGCAGTCCAGGCATCACCTGACAAGCCGGTACTTATTGATAAATTCCTTGAAGAGGCCTTTGAACTGGATGTTGATGCAATATGTGATGGAGAAAGAACCGTTATCGGAGGTATGATGGAGCATATTGAAGAGGCTGGGATCCACTCCGGGGATTCTGCCTGTGTACTTCCCCCATACTCTATTTCTCAAGAACATATTGATGAGATGTCAGATGCTGCCAAAGCCATTGCAAAAGAGCTGAATGTCAAAGGCCTGATGAACATCCAGTTTGGTATCATGAATGGCAAGGTCTATATAATTGAGGTTAATCCAAGGGCTTCAAGAACCATTCCCTTTGTATCAAAAGCCATTGGCATTCCCTTTGCAAAACTTGCAGCAAAGATAATGCTGGGCAGAACGCTTGATGAGCTTGGGTTTACCAAAGAGATTACACCACCCTATTATTGTGTTAAAGAGGCGGTCATGCCCTTTGACAGATTTGACAATGTGGATACTATCCTGGGACCTGAAATGAAATCCACAGGTGAAGTGATGGGAATTGACGAGGACCTTGGGGCTGCATTTGCTAAATCCCAGCTGGCAGCCGGCCAGAAACTTCAAACCATGGGAATTGACGAGGATCTTGGGGCTGCATTTGCTAAATCCCAGCTGGCAGCCGGTCAGAAACTTCAAACCAGTGGAACAGTCTTTATCAGTGTCCAGAAAAGGGATAGAGATGCTGCCTTTCCTGTTGCCAGAGATTTTCATGAAATGGGATTTAAAATTATGGCAACAAGAGGAACCGGCATGTTCCTTCGTGAGGAGGGTGTTCGTGCAGAACTTGTTGAAAAAGTCTCTGCGGGAAGAAGACCCCATGTTGTGGATGCTGTGAAGAACGGTGAAATCCATTTTATTTTAAATACAGGCGCTTCAACGCAAGCCAAGCGTGATGGATATAAAATAAGACACGCTGCCATTCAATACAAAATTCCATATGCGACAACAACCGATGGAGCAAAGGCAATCCGCAGGGCCATCCAGGCGCTGAAAAAAGAAAAACTGACCGTCAATCCCATTCAAAATTATCACTGGAGAAACAAAAATGGTTG
>CAYZCC010000169.1:0-4706 GCA_964476805.1 uncultured Desulfobacula sp. | reverse complement strand
TTCACATGCGGCTTTGTCCGCTCAAATTTCTCCTTAGCCATCTTCTTTACTCCTCCTGTAAAATATTATCAGGAAATTTTTTATTATTAATTTAATTACCATCTGAAATGTGCAAATGCCTTGTTGGCTTCTGCCATTTTATGTGTATCTTCCTTCTTCTTAATGGCTCCCCCCCGGCTGTTGTATGCATCCAGCAACTCAGAAGCCAGCTTATTAGAATAACCTTTTTCAGAACGGTTTCGGCTGAAATTAATCAACCAGCGGAACGCTAAAGCGGTCTGCCTTGATGTCTTGATTTCAGTTGGCACCTGGTAGGTTGAACCACCGATCCGCCTGGATTTAACCTCTACAGCAGGTCTGATATTATCAACCGCTTTTTTAAACACACTCAGACCCGGTTCTCCAATTTTCTCTTCCACCATAACCAAAGCGTTTGCAACTGCTTTCCGGGCGGCATTCTTTTTCCCATCTTTCATAACGCAGTTAACAAATTTTGCAGCAAGCTTCTCTTCCTGTGTTGCACTTTGGGTTATATTATCAAGGTTGATCCCTTTAACTGCCATTATATATATCCTATATTTCTATCCTAAATTGATACTATCTGGTTATTTATACAATCTGGTTCCTAATCTTACGCTTAGCGTCCATAGATCATTTCGGTTTTTTTGCACCATATTTTGAACGACCCTGTTTTCGGTCATCAACACCCAGAGTATCAAGGGCACCTCTGACAATATGATATCGGACACCTGGAAGGTCCTTTACCCTGCCGCCCCTGACAAGAACAACAGAGTGTTCCTGGAGGTTATGTCCCATTCCCGGGATATATGCAGCAACTTCCGCCCCTGTGGTCAGACGGACCCTTGCCACTTTTCTCAAAGCAGAGTTGGGTTTTTTTGGAGTCGTTGTATATACCCTTATACAAACACCACGTTTCTGGGGGCCGCCTTTTAAAGCCGGCGTACTGACCTTTTTTTCCGCTTTTTTTCTACCTTTTCTAACCAACTGATTTATGGTCGGCATAATTTTTTTCCTTGCACTCCTTCTCAAATTCTACTCTTTGCCAAATACGACAAAATTATTAATTCTACTTTCACTTTATTAAAAAGTCAAGCTATTTTTAATTTTTATTTGAACTAAACCTGTTCAATTTCTCCCCATCCGACTTCAATATCGGCATAGCCTGGGAATCCAGTTCCAGCAGGGATAATACGTCCCATGACAACATTCTCTTTCAAACCCTTGAGGTTGTCAACTTTACCTTCAATGGCAGCTAAAGTTAATACTTTTGTTGTCTCCTGAAATGATGCAGCAGAAAGAAAGCTGTCTGTGGAGAGTGATGCCTTTGTTATTCCAAGGATAAGGGGCTCACCTTTGGCAGGTTCTCCTCCATTCATGGCGATTTCTCTGTTTGTCTCCTCAAACAAAATCCTGTCAACCTGCTCACCCGGAATAAAATTGGTATCGCCTGTCGTTACAATTTTCACTCTTCTCATCATCTGGTGAATGACAACTTCAATGTGCTTGTCGTTAATTCTTACACCCTGAAGCCTGTATACCTCCTGCACTTCATCCACAAGATACTTAGCAAGAGCGACTTCCCCCTTAATATTCATAATATCCTGGGGATTGGCACTGCCTGCGACAAGAGGATCTCCCGCTTTAACATAATCACCGTCATAGACTGTCACATGAAGTCCCTTGGGAATGTTGTACTCTTTCTTCTCACCCACCTCTGTTGGGACAACAGCAACTTTCTGCCTTCCTTTTGTCTCCTTTGATACTTCAATTATTCCATCAATTTCTGTAAGCACACCAGGATCTTTTGGCTTTCTGACCTCAAAAAGTTCAGCAACCCTTGGGAGACCGCCTGTAATATCCTTGATTTTTGTTGTTGCCCTTGGCAGTTTTGCAATCACATCACCTGCCATGATCTGATCTTCTTCTTCAATTGTCAAAATAGCATTGACAGGCAGATAATAGCTTGCAGTGGTTTTAACGTTTGGAAGTTTAACTGCTTTCCCATCCTTATCCTTGATTGTAATTCTGGGTCGCATTTCGCTATCTCTGCCTTCAATAATGATGCGGGAAACCTTACCGGTTACAGGGTCAATCTGCTCTTGTACAGTGGACCCGACTTCTAAATCTGCAAATCTTGCACGACCGGATACTTCTGTAAGAATAGGTGTTGTAAAAGGATCCCAGGAAGCAATGACCTCACCAGGCTCTATTTTATGCCCCTTCTTAACATGCAGAGTTGCACCGTAAATAATCGTTTCTTTGGTTCTTTCATGACCATCGTTACCAACAATAGCAACCTGCCCGCCTTTTCTGTTCATGACAATGGTCTTCTTATCAGCAGAAACAACCGTCTGAATATCGTCATCATATTTCAGTATCCCGCCAACCCTTGCTTTGATCTCTGCAACTTCAACCTTTCTTGAAGCCGTACCGCCGATATGAAAAGTTCTCATGGTCAGCTGAGTTCCAGGTTCTCCAATAGACTGGGCCGCAACAATTCCGATGGCCTGACCAATTTCAACGGTTGCACCGTGGGCAAGATCACGACCATAACATCTGGAACAGACACCATGTCTTGAATTACAGGTAAGTACCGAACGAATTTTGACTTTCGGGACCCCGGCACTCTCAATTTGCTTCACATGATTTTCATCAAGTTCTGTATCTGCACCCACAATCAACTCAGCTGAATATGGATCAAACACAGCTTCCTGTACAACCCTTCCAAGTATTCTCTCTCCAAGGGTCTGAATAATTTCACCCCCTTCATAAAGTGCTTCTACTTCAATCCCATTAATAGTGCCGCAGTCTGTTTCAATGATTGTGCAGTCCTGGCCGACGTCGGCAAGACGTCTTGTAAGATAGCCTGAATTAGCCGTTTTTAAGGCAGTATCTGCCAAACCTTTACGCGCACCATGGGTTGAAATAAAATATTCGAGCACAGAGAGACCTTCCCTGAAACAGGCGGTAATGGGATTTTCAATAATCTCGCCGGAAGGTTTTGCCATCAATCCACGCATCCCAGCTATCTGGCGCATCTGATCTTTGCTTCCACGTGCTCCTGAATCTGCCATTACATAAACTGCATTTAACTCTTCCGGAGTATTGTCATTATTTTTCCCTTTCGGGTTTTTCATCACTTCCATCATGGCATTGGCGATATCATCTGTGTTTTTTGCCCATATGTCCACGACTTTATTATATTTTTCTCCCTGGGTAATGAGTCCCTCGGAGTACTGGTTTTTTATATCTTCAATGTTTTTTTTAGATTTGTTAATGATATCCCATTTTTCATCTGGAATTATCATATCACCTATACAGATGGAAATACCCCCCAGAGTTGAATATTTATATCCAATATCTTTAAGCCTGTCAGAGAGAATAACAGTCTCCTTTAAACCGATGTTTCTATATGCATAATCAATGAGTTCGACAATGGAAGACTTTTTCATGAGCTTGTTTACAAGATCAAACGGTAAGGTAGTTTTGCGCTCATCCACTTTAAATATTGTATAGTAATCACCCACTTTTCTGATTCCTGTAACCTGATCCCGCTTCAGACCATAGAGCTGCTCAACAACAATCTGGGATACCTGAAAAATATTTTTAAACTCTTTTCTGGTAAGAAACCCTGTCTTTCCCTTTGTCTTCTTAATCTCCTTATCTGAATATTTTTTTAAAACCGTATCAAAAGCCTTACCACTCTTTAACTCATTCATTGCCTTTTCACACGCTTCAAGAGTCTGGGTTCTGATCCTGATCAGGGACAAGAGGGTATCCCCGGGAATTGATTCCCATAGAAGGATTCTTCCTGTGGTGGTATCATATATTTTATCTTCAATTCTAACTTTGATTCTGGCATGCAGGTCCAGTTCGCCCGCGTCAAAAGCATATCGTACCTCTTCAAGGTTTGAAAATAAAATCCCGTCACCTTTCTGTCCGTTTATTGCCCGGGTCATATAGTAAATACCAAGAACAATATCCTGGGTGGGTACAATAATGGGCTGACCGTTTGCCGGGGACAAAATATTATTGGTTGAGAGCATCATGACTCTTGCCTCAAGCTGAGATTCAAGTGAGAGAGGGACATGAACCGCCATCTGGTCTCCGTCAAAATCAGCATTAAAAGCAGGGCAGACCAGAGGGTGAAGCTGGATCGCGTTTCCCTCAATCAAAACAGGTTCAAAAGCCTGAAATCCAAGACGATGGAGAGTCGGCGCCCTGTTCAGCATCACAGGATACTCTTTGACAACCGATTCAAGTGCATCCCAGACTTCTACCTCCTGTCGTTCAACCATTTTTTTAGCACTCTTAACTGTTGAAACAAGACCTTTCTGCTCAAGATAACTATAGATAAAAGGCTTAAAGAGTTCCAGCGCCATTTTTTTAGGAATACCACACTGGTGAAGCCTGAGCTCTGATCCAACTGTAATAACCGTACGTCCGGAGTAATCCACACGTTTACCAAGAAGGTTCTGCCTGAAACGCCCCTGTTTCCCTTTTAAAGTGTCACTCAATGACTTTAACGGTCTTTTATTGGTCCCTGTCACCACTCTTCCGTGACGTCCATTATCAAAAAGAACATCCACAGCTTCCTGGAGCATTCTTTTTTCATTTCTCACAATGATATCAGGCGCATTAAGATCTACTAATCTTTTAAGACGATTATTCCTGTTTATTACCCT
>CAYZCC010000168.1:4432-4736 GCA_964476805.1 uncultured Desulfobacula sp. | reverse complement strand
CCGGAGTGGTTATTGAATACAAAGAGAAGGCAACAACACTTCCCCTTATCACTTCAGTGGAACTTCCCATAATTGGAACAACTTATCAGATGGCTGATCCAGCTGTGCTTGAAGAACAACTCAATGCAATTGTGGAAAAATTCATAGGGATTAATAAGGAGATTGGATTTTTGGCAGATCACGGAACCCACTCCCTTATGCCTGACAGGATGGCAATGATGCAGGGAAGGCCTTCCCAGAGCATACAGGTATTTAATTCTCTTTTATCCTCCCGCTATTCAGTTAAACAGATTAAACTCAAGGA
>CAYZCC010000168.1:0-4422 GCA_964476805.1 uncultured Desulfobacula sp. | reverse complement strand
GGTTTAAGCTGCCTGATCATTGCAAGACCCACACAGGAATTCTCAGATTATGAACTGTTCCAGATAGACCAGGCGCTCATGAAAGGAACCAACATCGCCTTTATTTCAGACGCATTTCAGGAAATCAGACCACAGCAGGGCGCTCCAATGGGTATGCCGCCGCAGTTTCAACCCATTGACACGGGTCTTGACAAGCTTTTAAACCACTATGGTGTTAATATCCAGAAGGCCTATGTGCTGGATAAAAGCGCATATAAACACCCGGCTCCGCAAAGCGCCGGCCGCGGCGAACAGGAGATATATTTTGCTCCCATGCTCAAGGAGAAAACAATAAACAATACCCCTGTGTTCATGGATAATATCAAAGGGCTTATTGCCATGCAGATAGCACCCCTGAATCTTATTGAAGAAAACATTGACAAGGATAAAATCACAGCAACAAGACTCTTCTCATCATCTGATGAAGCATGGCTCATGAAAGATAGGATCAATCTGAATCCAATGTTTCTCTCCCCTCCAAAGGAGCCGGACAGACTGAAATCCTATGATCTTGCCTATATTCTTAAAGGGGAATTTACAAGCTATTTTAAAGGCAAAGCCATCCCTGAAAAAGAGATGGGGGAAAAAGATATTGACAGTGATCAGAAAAAAGAGGGCGAAAAAGATGAACGCCAGGAAGATAAGAGAGAAAAATTAGCGGGTTTAACCGCTGAGAACAGAATTCTGGAGACGTCAAAACCAGCAAAACTCTTTATCCTTCCATGTTCTCAAATGCTCCAGGACAATATGCTGGATCCCCAGGGCAGAACAACGAACGCCACATTTATTTTAAATATCATCGACCATCTTAATGATGAAGATGAAATTGCAGGATTGAGAAGCAAACAGCAGACTCTGAATCCCATTGCCCAGACAACAGCCTTTACAAGGGGCGTGTTTAAAACATTCAATATTATTGCTCTGCCCGCCCTGGTCATACTGTTCGGACTTTTTGTCCTTGCAAAAAGAACATCAAGAAAAAAGAGAATTACCAGCCGATTTGATACTAAGGGGGTTCAATAGATGAAAAAAGAGTACCTTATATTAATTGCCGTTATTATCCTTGCAGGCAGTTATCTTCTGCTGCATAAAGAAAACCATGAAAACTACAAACTGCCTGAAATCGAAGAGATTGACACTTCAAAACTCACAGGAATTGTTTTAAACAACCCGCAGGGAGATATAAAATTTACAAAAAAAGAAAAAAAATGGGTGCTGACAGACCAGGAGTTCCCTGCAGATTCAACATCGGTGCAGAATATGTTTGACCACCTGAAAACATTTAAACTGACGGCCCTTGTATCCCAGAAACAGGATCTGCAAAGATATGAACTGGATGAAAAAAAACAGGTTCATGTTCAGCTGCTGGAGAATGGCCGTTCCATTTTTGCATTTGCAATCGGTAAATCCGCTCCAAGTTTTAATCATACGTTTGTGATGATTGCAGATGATAAAAATATCTTTTATGCCAAAGGCACACTCCGGGGTGATTTTAACAAATCAATGGATGAGTACAGGGACAAGAAAGTTCTTGAATTCCATGAAACCGCCATCAAAAAGTTTTCCATTGAAAAAAATGGAAAATCAAAAACTTTCCTGGCAGAAGAGGAAAAAAAGCAGGAGAAAACGTCTGACATCATATGGAAATCTGAAGATGGAACATCAACGGATAATGATACTGCAGCAGAACTGTTATCAGACATTTCATTTCTCAATTGCGAAAAGTATCCAGATACACCTGGCAAAGAAGACCTGAAGGATACAAAACCCCTGTGCAGGATACAACTTGAAAACAAAGACGTAATGGATCTAATTCTTTATGAAGATGCCAAACATGACACCCTTTTGGGAATTTCATCCATGAATGACTATGTTTTCCTGCTGAATGAATCAAAAGGCAAAAAAATTGTTGAAAATATTGACAGACTCCTTGGTATAGAAAAAAAAGAGGATGCAGAAAATAAAAAGAACCCGGTTTGACATGTAAATTGTTTTCTGCAGGGTCGGGTCGTGAAGTGAGGAATTTTTTCAGAATAAAACCAGCGGAACCTCATCTCCAATTTCCTGGGGAAGGTCACTCCAGATATTAAAAATTATAACCTTTTTTCGCTTTTTGTTTTATGTTATAATTTTTACATTCAAACATTTCGGTGCTAAATAAAAATATTTTTATAGTTATTATCTGAAGGAATAGGGTCATGAAACTCAATGCTAAATTATTATTAATAAGTCTGTCCGGATTAGTGATTATCTTTATTTTAAGCTTCATAGGTACTTTTTTGTATTATAATAATGCAAAACAAAAACAGATTAAACAAGCCGTTATAAAAGCACAACAAAATTTTGACTTTGCAATGGCAGCAAAGAAAAAAGTCTGGCTGACAAATTCACTGCAAATTGCTAACAATTCAGAAATCAAGAATGCTGTTATAAACCAGGAACGTCAAACAGCCGGGAAAGTATTAAACCAGCTTGGGAAAACATTTAAAAGCAATACGGGTTTCAAAAATGTAAAAGTACATATTATTGATAAAGATTTAAACTCTTTCTATAAATCCTGGGCACCTGATAAATTTGGCGAAAAACTTAACATCTCCAAGGGATATACTTTTGTTAAAAAAACAAAAAAAGCAGCTGCTGCCATGGAAATCTCTTCAAAAGGTATTCGGCTTAAAGGATTATTCCCTATTTTTGATAAAGATAGATTTATTGGTATTTCAAACTTTGAAGGAGGTCTAAATTCAATAAAAAGAACATTAAAGCCTTATCGTGTTGATTTTTTATATTTTATGAATGATGCAAATTTAAATATGGCAAAAGAGATGGAGAGCAAACCAAAAGTTGCAAATTATATTTTATGCCAGAAAGATATTGACAAAGACTTTTTTAACTACGTGCAAAACGAAAAAATTTCCAAACAATTATTTGAGAAAGACTATATAATTGATAACAATTACCTGGCTTTCAAAGGGACATTTAAAAGTTTTGACAACTCCAAAGCAGGACTTTATTTTCTCGGGGTAAAAACCGATATTGTCATGGAAAGCATTCATTCCCTGAAAAAATTTATTTTCACTCTTTTTGCCTTTCTGTATGCATTATTCCTGCTCTTTGCCTTTGGATTAATCCTATTTATCAACCGAAATGTTATTAAACCTATCAACATGGTTGCCGGTGGGATCAAAGATATTGCCCAGGGTGAAGGGGACCTTACAAAAAGGCTTGATGTTAAAACAAAGGATGAAATGGGTGACCTTGTCAAATGGTTTAATACTTTTGTGGAAAAACTCCAGAGTATCATTATTGATATTTCCGCCAATTCAACAAAACTTAATAAGTCATCTTCCAAATTATTAAGCATTTCAAACGACATGTCTAAAGGTGCGGATGACATGTATGCCAAGTCTGATACAGTCGCTTCGGCAACCCAGGAAATGAACTCCAACATTTCATCTGTAGCCGCATCCGTTGAAGAATCTGCAACAAACCTTAATATGGTTTCAGCCGCTGCAGAGGAAATGACTTCAACAATTAATGAGATTGCACAAAATACTGAAAAAACACGCGATACAAGCAATGAGGCTGTTTCTCGAAGCAATAAAGCGTCTGAAAACATTAGTCACTTGAGCAAATCAGCCCAGGAAATAGGAAATGTTGTGGAAACAATCAATGATATCTCGGAACAGACCAATCTTCTTGCTTTAAATGCGACAATCGAAGCCGCCCGCGCAGGAGAAGCAGGCAGGGGATTTGCAATTGTTGCAGGAGAGATCAAGAACCTGGCAAAGCAGACAGCAGAGGCAACATATGAAATTAAAAATAAAATAGAAAATATTCAGGGTTCCACAGATGAAACTGTTTCTGAAATAAAAGAGATAACTGTCTCTATTAATGATGTGAATGAGATGGTAGACGCTGTTGCAGCAGCAGTGGAAGAGCAATCGGTAACCACACAGGAGATCGCTTCCAATGTGAGCCAGGCTGCACAAGGTATTCAGGAAGTTACCGAGAATATGAGTCATAGCTCACAACTTGCAGATACAATATCAAATGATATATCAGATATTAATCAGTCATCAAGTGTCATGTCTGACAACAGCACGCAAGTTAACTTTGACGCAGAGAGTTTGAGCCAGCTGGCCAATGGTCTTGATAAAACATTAAACCAATTTAAAGTTTGATTAATAAACGAGATAAGAATATTTTAATCATAACTCAAGAACTCAAGAGTTCAGACTAAACAAGGAAGGTTTTTTCGAAGCGGTGATGGTGACGTTATCGTCTGGTTGTATTTATTTATCCAGCACCTCTCGTATTTTATAAGAAAAATCCTTCATTACGATCGGTTTTAACAGAAAACCTTTAATACCCAGAGATGCCGCT
>CAYZCC010000167.1:0-4752 GCA_964476805.1 uncultured Desulfobacula sp. | reverse complement strand
TAATTAAGCACAACTGTTTTCCCATGTTTAAAAACTTTTATTATAGCATAAAACATATCAAAATTGAAGTGGGTTGTCTGCAACAACTCCTGTAATTCCCTGCCCTTTTTTAAGGTTGCCATATCAGATTTTTATATAAATCTCTAAATGTTCTGTCAATATTATTGACATGGCAGATGGGGTAAGCTATTCATACTCACCGGGGGGCATGGAAAGAATGTGAAAAATGCACGGGTACGGACAAAACTTGACCGTGTGTTTAATATAAAAGCGGATATCAATGAAGGATATAAACTGCGTTGCAGCAGTTAGAAAATTGGGTCTGCTCCAGGGAGGTATCAATGAAACAGTTTAAAACAGTGTTTTTTGTTCTTTTGGCAATTTTCATTTTTTCCCCTTTAAATAATACGGCGGCTTCACCAGCTCAGGATCAGTTGAAAGGATCAATTGATAATATTTTAGAAACACTGAGAGACCCCTCTTTGAAAGGAGATGAAAACAGAGAAAATAGAAGGGCATCACTTCGAAAAATAATTTATAAAAGATTCAGCTTTGCAAAAATGTCACAATTATGCCTTGGCAGACATTGGAGAAAAAGAAGTGATGAGGAGAAAAAGGTTTTTATTGAAATGTTTGGCCAGCTTCTTGAAGAGAGCTATGTATCCAGAATAGAGAGTTATAAAGACGAAACAGTGGTTTTTCTTAAAGAGGATATGAGAGGGAACAAAGCAAAGGTATATACAAAGATTATTACAGATACGATTGAGATCCCAATGGACTACAGGATGTATAAAAGAGAGGATGGGCAGTGGATGGTTTACGACCTTGTAGTAGAAGGGGTCAGCCTTGTGGGAAATTATCGTTCCCAGTTTGATCAAATACTGCACAGAGATCCCTATGAAAAGCTGGTCGAAACGATTAAAAAGAAACTTGCCAAATGATTATTTTTATAATAATAGAGCCATACATTTAATTGAGGAGAGCGGGTATGGAGTTCAAGAATGTTGATGAAATATTAAACTTTGCAACACAAAGAGAAAAAGAGGCAGTCGAGTTTTATACACTATTAGCCAGAGAGGCCACCCAGAAATCACTCCGGGAGATCTTTGAAAGCTTTGCAAAACAGGAAGACAAACATGTTGAAATGCTGTCTAATATTTCAGATAACAAGGAAAAAATTGACGCCTATGAATTCAGAGAAATTACTGACCTTAAAATAAGTGATTACATGGTGGAGACCGAATATAAGGAAGGCATGCCCATGCCTGAAATTTTGAAACTTGCCATGAAAAAGGAGGAGAGTGCAGTTAAACTCTATTCTGATCTTGCAGAAAAGAGTGACAATGATGATGCCAAAAAACTGTTTATGCTTCTTGTTCAAGAGGAGGCAAAACATAAATTTGCACTGGAGTCAATGTATGATGACTACTTGGCAGACCAGGAGAATTAAGTAATCAATGGATTTAAAACTTTTGTTCAGGCCGTCAAGCATGGCAGTTATCGGGGTCTCAACATCACAGGACAGCCATCCTGCCAATGTGATATATAATAAAAATCATCTGAGGTATCCTGTCAAAACATTTCCGGTAAACCCTAAAGGTGGACGTATTAACAGGGAAACGCTTTATCAAAGTGTTGAAGATATTTCAACCGATATTGATCTGGCGGTTATTGCTGTGCGTGCTCAATTTGTTCCCGGTGTGGTTGAGCATTGTATCAAAAACAGGGTGGGGGGTGCTGTGATCATTTCAGGCGGATTTTCCGAGGCAGGAAATAAAAGTCTGCAGAAAAGGGTTGCTGATATGGCAAAAGAGGCTTCTTTTCCTTTTATAGGCCCGAACTGTCTGGGTATCTACGCACCTGGTTATGTGGATACTTTTTTTCTTCCAGGAGAGAGAATCATTCGTCCGGATAAGGGGAATATTGGTTTTGTATCCCAGAGCGGTGGTGTACTTGTGGATCAGATGGTTAAATTTGCAGGCCAGGGAATTGGAATCTCCCTTGGGGTCAGCATAGGAAACAAAGCCTGCATAAGAGAGACTGATATGCTGGAGTGGTTTGAACAAGATCCAGGTACAAAGGCCATTGCGTTTTATATTGAAGGGTTTAATTCAGGCGAAGGCCGTGAATTCATAGAAAAAGCAGGCCTTAGTTCCAAGCCGGTAATTGTTTTAAAGGCAGGGAAGAGTAAAAAAGGTGTTGATGCAGCATCCAGTCACACTGCTTCCCTTGCAGGAGATTACAGAGTCTTTTCCCAGATCATGAATCAGTATTGTGTAGCTGAGGCAGACAATGAATATGAGCTGACTTCCTTTTGTGAATCTCTAAGCTGTTATCCAAAAGCCATGAGTGGTAATGTGGGTATTATCTCTTTGAGCGGCGGTCATGGTGTGATTGCAGCAGATGCCTGCGAATTGAGGGGAATGTCTGTTCCTGGAATAGAAGACTCTACAAAGGCTGCCATTAAAGAAAAGTTATCTGAGGAGATTAAAAATATAGTCTCTCTTGTAAACCCACTGGATCTTACCGGCAGTTCCATGGATAGTGATATTGTGACGGCTACAAGACATCTTGCAAGGGATAAAAATATTGATTGTGTCCTTGCACTGTTGCTTCCATATTCACCGGGTGTATCCGCTGACATAGGTGCAAAACTGAGCCAGGTGGCAAGAAATGAAGGCAAACCCATGATCGCATATGTACCCAATGAAGATAAATATAGAATTATAATAGAGGGGTTTGAACTGAATAATATTCCAGTGGCCTCTTCTGTTGAAGGAGCCGTACTTATGGCAAAAGCGCTGCAAAGGTATCAATCGTGTTAAAAAAAAGCAGCCGCCGTATAATTCAGGAGAGTAAACACCTTGGCTGGGTCATGGAACCCCAGGCAAAAGCATTGATGAAATCAGAGGGCTTTGCAGTGCCTGACAATGTTTTGACAAGCTCGTTTGAAACAGCAGATCAATTCATGAAGAATTCAGCCTCTGCTGTTGCAGCAAAAGCCGTATCAAAAAAAATAATGCATAAAACTGAGCTCAGGGCTGTTGTGACTGATATATCCTCAAGCAGCCATCTTAAAAATGAGATGGCAAGGCTTCAAAAACTTGACGGATGTGAAAATATTCTTGTTGAAGAGATGGTTGAGGGTATTGAAATTATAATCGGTGCTAAAAACGATTTTCAGTTCGGACCGGTTGTTGTGTTTGGCATGGGTGGGACATCCGTGGAGGTTTATAATGATATTGCCATCAGAATGGCACCTTTAAGGGACAATGATGTTTTATCAATGGTGGAATCTTTAAAAGCAAAGCGTATTCTTCTAGGACATCGTGGGAAACATGGTGTTAATGTGGAAACCTTAACCCGTACGATTGTTGATTTCTCTTTGTTGATAATGGCGCTTAAAGATGATATGGAATCCATTGATTTAAACCCTGTTATCTGCACAAAGGATCAGTGTATCATTGCCGATGCAAGGATAATACTGCAGAAAAGAGAATGATAAAATACTTCAGACCTGCAGGCAGACTTAATTGCAACTCAAAATTGGGTTATAAAAATGGGTCATTTTTTGGTTGTAAAACCGAACCGAGCTGTCAAAGTCAGCAAAAGAAACATAAGAATAAAAGAATCTGAACGGATTCGTTTTTTAGAAACAATGGAAATAGATCCACAGGATTATTTTTTATAAAATGTATTTACTTTTTGAGATCTTATGTGCCTTATGGAAATTCTTTTGCAAATCAAGGCGTTACTGTTGTAATAAATGTATTATTTTTTCTTTTGATAAGTCCTCGCGTTAAGAGGGTATCAATAATTTTATTATATATTGTCTCATATTCACCATCAAAATAAAGTTCTATTGTTTCTTTAAACCAATAAGTATTCATTAGCTGATCAAAAAAAGTATCCTCGGAAATCATTTTATGCATCAATAAAGTATAAACTATGATTCTTTTCAGTAATCCGGCGCCGAGTTTTTCTTTATTATTCATATAGCTTTTAATTATTTTTTTGCTCTTGGATATGGCGGCTTTTACATCAGCAAACGGCTTTCCATGTCCAGGATAAACCATTTTCACATTAAGAGCTTCAATTTTTTCAAGAGATTCTAACATTGAAAACAGTGTTCGACTTCCTTCAATACGCATCGTTACCACGGAGATATTATTTTCCCAAAGTGTATCAGAAGATAATAGGATTTTGTTTTTTTTGTTGTAAAGAACAATGCCATCAGAAGCATGGCCAGGAGTATGAATAATCTTAAAATTATAAGATCCGACAGTAACAATATCTCCATCTTTCAATTCCTTTGTACAGGAAAAAAAATCAGCCTCCTGATTGTAATATTTCCACCATGTAGACCAATCATCATGGGAATCTATATAATACTTTCCAATTGTATGACACGCAATGTCACAACCAGATTTTTTCTGAATAAGATTATTGCCACCGATATGATCACAATGACAATGTGTATTGATAATTAATCGGATATTCGAAAGATTAACCCCTAGCGTTTCTATCAAAACAGCGGTTTTGTTGAAATCGGAAACATAGCCCGTATCAATAAGGATTGGCTCTTCACCTCGATAAACAAAATGATTCCCATTAAGATATCCTCTTTTTATGAAAAACAAATCTTTTAGTATTTCATTATTTAAAATATTATTAATTGCTTGTTCCTTTTTTTATTATTACTTTTGTCAAAATTTTTTCTTATATCTTTTTAAAATCCCTTTATTTGAAGGG
>CAYZCC010000166.1:0-4798 GCA_964476805.1 uncultured Desulfobacula sp. | reverse complement strand
TACGATATACATAAGGGAGAGGTACGTCTAATTTTAGAGGAAATGTTGCAAAAAATAGATTTGCTACGGGTCGCCATCAATTTTAATGGTAGTAATTAAATGAGTGAGCATCAACAAGCTGTCTGAACGGCAAAATGGCGACTTTTCGTTCAGGCACTAATTAAAATGGAGGAAGTATTATGAAAGTAAAAAGTTTCAAATTAAAGGCTATGGCAGTTCTACTATTGATAATGTTTATATCCGGCGTGGCAATTGCCGGCGACAAAATGCTTGTAAACGGTTTTGATGCTGATTACCCGCCATTCTCTTTTATAGATAAGAGTGGAAAACCAGCTGGACTTGATGTTGATTCTCTCAACTGGATAGCAAAAAAGATGGGTTTTAAGGTAAAACATCAACCCACTGACTGGTCTGCCATCGTTCCAAGCCTTCAGACCGGTAAAATTGATTTAATTGCATCTGGAATGAGTATCACTGCCGAACGTCAGAAGGTAGTGGCTTTTACAAATCCATATTGGACTGTTCGTCAGATCCTTGTAACACATAAAAATTCCAATCTCACCGTGGAGAAGTGTTTGCAAACGGGTAGTAAGATCGGCACCCAGAGAGGAAATGCAGAAACAAAATGGATTGAGGCGAACCTTTTAAAAAAGGGGAAAAAGTTTGAACTTCTGCAATACGATTCCGCTCCTCTGGCTATCGATGATATGGTCATGGGTCGGATAGATGCGGTAGCTACTTCTGACACAATTTTAAAAGAAGCCGTTGAACGAGGACTGCCAATTAAAGAGATTGGAAGTTACGGGCAACCTGACAACAACTACGGATATGCGGTTCGTAAAGATGATAATGATTTTTTGAACAAATTGAATAAAGGCCTTGATCAGCTGCATGCCTCACCTTATTGGAAAGAGTTGAAGAAAAAGTATGATTTTAATTAAATAATCTGCCATTGGTCTCAATCCTATAAGGGTGTCGGACACACCGATATGATTGAGACCAACTACAACAAATATTGGGAGATAAATATGCAAACGGATTCAATGTTGAGGGCATTCACAGCCATTTACGAGGGACTGCCTTATATCCTGTCCGGCATCTGGATCACACTGACTGTGGTCATCGGGGCTATGGTTTTGGGATTCATTGTGGGCGTTCCTATGGCTATCGGCCATGTCTACGGCAATCGATTGACTAAAAAAATAATTGATGTTTATGTCTGGTTCTTTCGAGGAATCCCACTTCTGGTGCTTCTTCTTCTTGTTTACTTTGGTTTTTTAGCTGCGTTGGATATCAATATTTCACCATTTGTGATTTCTATTTTTATCCTCGGGTTGATCAGCTCCGCCTATCAGTCCCAGATTATCAAGGGAGCCATTCGGTCTATTTCCAAAGGTCAACTCATAGCGGCCCAAGCCATCGGAATGAGCAATCGAAAAGCCATAACCAATATTATTTTGCCCCAGGCATTGCGCTTGAGTCTCCCGGGTTGGTCAAATGAATACACCATTATACTAAAGGAGTCAGCGGTTACTTATGCTCTTGGGGTGGCGGAAATAATGACCCGGGCTCACCATGTGGCATCTCGGACTTACCAGCATCTAGCTATTTTTATTTTAGCCGGTTTTATTTTTTTAGCTCTGACCTGGATGGGAACAGGACTCATCCGCCGTTTGGAGAGCTATTTTCACATACCGGGTTATACCCAATAAAGGAGGTTTATCATACCAGAGAAAACTCCCATTCTTCAGGTTAAAAAAATTACCAAAGCATATGGCAGTAAAGTTATTTTGGACAATATCTCATTTAATATCAATGAAGGTGAGATTAAAGTGCTTATTGGTTCTTCCGGTACGGGAAAAAGTACGATGCTTCATTGTATTAACTTTCTTACCAAACCTACCAGTGGTGAAGTTGTGTTCGAGGGCCGCCCCATTAACCCTAACTCCGGCAAAGAACTTATCGCCTTGCGCCAGAAAGTGGGTATGATTTTTCAAAATTTTAATCTTTTTGACCATTTAACTGCAAAAAATAATGTTGCCATCGGTCTCATTAAAATTAAGGGCTTGTCCAAGGAAGCCGCCTTTGAACGGGCCATGAAAGAACTGGATCAGGTGGGACTGAAAAAATTAGCTGATAGCTATCCTTCTCAATTATCAGGAGGGCAGCAGCAGCGTGTCTCCATCGCTCGTACCTTGGCCATGGATCCCAGAATGGTGCTTTTGGATGAACCCACTTCAGCCCTTGATCCGGAATTGATGGCTGAGGTTCTAGACGTTATCTCTGATTTAGCGTCAGGGGGCATGACCATGCTGATGGTCACCCATGAAATCAAGTTTGCAGCCACTGTTGCAAATGAGTTTATTATGCTGGACAGCGGCCATATCATTGAGCAGGGCCCACCGGATCAGATTCTGAATAATCCACAGCACCAGCGGACTCAACAATTTTGTTCCATGCTCAATGAGCATTAAAATTTTTAGAGGAATTGATAAATGGATTTTATTTTTCAGGAAGTCTTGCCCCATCTGATTCAAGGACTATGGGTCAGCATTGCCCTTATAATACCCTCAGCTCTGTTTGGAATCATTATAGGGATAATCGTAGGGTCTTTGAGAGTTTATGCCCCCCCTGCATTAAAAAAAGCAACAGGTTTATATGTCCTCATATTCAGAGGGTTTCCGCTTATTGTGCAATTGTATATCTGGTATTTTGGAATGCCTCACATTGGTGTTTTTCTAAGCCCGTTTGCTGCAGCAGTGACGGGATTTTCACTTTGCAGCGGTGCTTACCATTCCGAATATGTACGCGGTGCCATACAATCGATTAAAAGCGGGCAAATGCAGGCAGCCGAAGCCATAGGATTTTCAAAGATAAAGGCGGTTTTATATATTATTTTACCCCAGGCCTTTCGTCGCACATTACCCGGTAGCAGTAATGAGTTCATCTATTTGATTAAATATTCATCTTTGGCATATATGGTGACCTGCCTAGAACTGACCGGGGAAGGCAAAGTGTTGGCATCATTGACTTTTAGATATACAGAAGTTTTTCTAATGGTTGGCGTGATCTACCTTCTGATGAACTCAATTGCGTCGTTTGCATTAAAGCGTCTTGAGATTGCTTTAGAAATTCCGGGTTGGTCTGACTGAACCCTGATCTTGTCCAGAGGATGATGTAATTGGAAGGAGGAACAAATCCCATGCTACCACAAAATGAACAAAAAACACGATTTAATCATCACGTCGAACAGATCACGCTTTCTGCCACCAAGCAGATGCCCATTCTTGCAGCCAAAGTTGGAGGCTGTGTCTCTTTGGGACAGGGAGTTCCGTCTTTTCCCACTCCTAAACATATCATCGATGCCATGATCCAAGCTTTGAATGATGATCCGTCAGTGGGAAAGTACTCTCTTCAACCCGGTCTGCAAGATTTGAGAGTGGCTATCTCTGAATATCTTAAAAGTGAAAAAGGGCTTAATTATGATCCTGATACTGAAGTACTGGTAACCGTCGGAGCCATGGGAGGACTTGCCGAAGCCTTTCTGGCCATTCTTAACGAAAAAGATGAAGTAATCCTGCCGGAACCTATCTATGCATCATACATTGAGCAAGTTCACCTTGCAGGTGGGACACCGGTATTTGTCTCCCTTCGAAAAGCTGATTGGAGTCTGGACATAAAGGCCATTGCCAATGCGATCAGCCCTCGAACCAAAGCAGTCGTAATTTGCAATCCATCCAATCCAACCGGGGCTGTCTATGATAAAGCAACCTTGATTGCCTTATCCAAAATCGTCAGGGAAAAAAATATATTCCTCATCATTGATGAAACGTACGATTATTTGATATATGATGACCGAAAACATTTTTGTCCGGTAAGTTTAGAGGGTATGAAGGCAAGATCTATCGTGATCAATTCTTTTTCTAAAAAATATGCTTTAACTGGTTGGCGGGTTGGATATGTGGCAGCAGAGGTTTCGATTATGACGCAAATAGTCAAAGTACATGATGCCACAGCAATTTGCGCTCCTACACCTGGCCAATACGCTGCGTTGATTGCCATGACCGGTCCCCAGGCGTGTGTTAAAAAAATGAATCAAAAACTTTTGCAACGCCGACAACTGGTTTTAGACCGAATGGATCGGTTATCCAAATGGTTTGATTTCATAGCCCCGGAAGGTGCTTTCTACCTGATGGCACGGTGGCGGTCAGATACTATGACTTCAGTTACCCTGGCGGAACGACTCATCAAGGAGGCAAAGGTTGTGACCATACCCGGCAGTTCTTTCGGACCGGGTGGTGAAGGACACCTTAGAATCTCTTTCGGGGGAAATGAGAATGAACTCAATGAAGCATTTGACCGACTGGAAATCTGGACAAACAATACGGATCCATCATAAAAATCAAAATTATTAAACCCGGGAGTGAACAACAGACCAGACAAAGCATTAAGAAAAATGCGTTAACCCGCATATTTCATGAAAAAGATAGCAAAACCTCCTTAAATGTGATATAATTCAATCAGTTATAAAGAATTTCACAGGAGGTTTTGCCGTGACAAAATGTAACACAGAATTCATTGAATTCACAAGGTGTAAACGTCGCAAAGTTGCCCGGTTTCCACAACCTGTTACATCCCTTGCTTTCTGATCTGTCTTTTCCACATTTAAACTTTTTGATTTAAAGGCTTTTTTTAAAGCTCTAAATGTTCAGATGTTGGCTTTTGTGCCATAAGGATATATAGGGCTTGCTTTTTTGTAGATAACCATTTGACTTTTCAGATAGATTCTGATATATTT
>CAYZCC010000165.1:1990-4833 GCA_964476805.1 uncultured Desulfobacula sp. | reverse complement strand
AGCTTTTCCATCTCATCTATAAGTGCTCTATTGGCAGTAACATAGCCGACTCGCCAGCCGGTCATGGCGTAGGATTTTGAGAGTGTGTAGATGGAGATAGTTAAATCCTTCATCCCGTCAAATGATCCAATGGAGACATGTTCATTCCCATCAAACACGATATGCTCATAGGGCTCGTCTGAGAGAACCATGATTCCATGTTTTTTGCAGAGTTCAGCAACCGGCTCAAGGATTTTTCTGTCAAAAACTGCACCCGTTGGATTTGAAGGTGTGTTCAGGATGATCAGTTTGGTTCTGGACGTAATTGCTTTTTCTACATCTTCAGGATCCATTTTGAATCTGTTTTCCTCTTTTGCAGGAATCGTTACAGGCACACCGCCAAAAAGACGGATCTGAGAGTAGTAATCATATCCAGGGTCCACCACAAGCACTTCATCTCCCTGTTCAATCATATGGAGCATGACATTGAAGATCCCCTGCATGGCCCCCACACTGATGAAAATTTCAGAATCAGGATCTGCCTTGATTTTGTTCTCCCGTTCAAGTTTTTCTGCCACAATCTTTCTTAAATCAGGAAAACCGCTGGCAGGCGGATATCTTGTAAACCCCTGATCCAAAGCTTTTTTTGCAGCATCTCTGATATGAACAGGCGTATCAAAATCAGGCTGGCCAATGCCCAGGTTTATAACATTGTCAATCTCATCTGCCAGGGCAAACATGATCCTTATTCCTGACCACTCAACACCTGCATTTCTTTTTGCAAAAAAATTATCAATAGTCATGGTTATTACACCTTTGTCAGCACCAGGTCTTTGGCTCCCTTTGGAGAGGTTTTCATCTCGGGTGCATGTTTGTCCATAATTTCATTGACAATGGAGGCAATTTTTACCTTCTCTTTTATGAAATTTTCATGCCACTCTTCTGTAACCACGGCATATAGATATCTTCTTCGGAAGTTCCCGGCTCATATTTCAGGTAACACGGAGAGGCAACTTTTGCGATTTCCGGTGCTTCATAAGCTCTGAAATTGCCGCCAAAAGAGTTGGGCACAATGGTGTATATATCCAGCGGGATATGGATCGCTTTTCTGATGGAAGACAGAATCGGTCTTGAAACATCAGAAATGGGATTGAAGGAGTTGGCACCCAGGTTTTCAATCACTTTTGCTCCGGCAGCGTTGCAGTATCCGCCAAATACTGAAAATTTAAAAAAGGTTTCAGCAGGAATGACGCCCTCTTTTCTCATTTTATTCAGGATAAACAATACCCCTTCATCATATGAAAGAAAGCCCCTGAATCCGGCATCAATGCTTCTCATGATATCCGCAATATGAAAAGAGATATTATCAGATCCACGCAGCCTGAATCCCTGCATCCTGCCTTCTGATGTGGCCATCTCTTTTCCACCGACATCCCACCCTTTTCTGTGTCCCACTGTCATGACCACTTCAATGTGTGCATCATTGGCCATCTGTGCCATATCTTTGAGTTCCTGGGCATCACAGTAGGTAGAACCGCCAACGGCTGCAATGACCCGGTGGATAACAATACCTCTTTTATCTGCCTCTTTAATCATGGCTTCCATTGTCGATGCTCTTTCAACCCCTGCAATCTCTGTCCTGAAATTGGCGCCATCGGGAAATGCTTTGCCTGAAGCTTCAAGTGCATAACCGTCACGTCCTGGAATCCCATGCTTTTCCATAAAATCTTGAATCTGATTTAACCGGTCACTCATTTTGTTTTAGCCTTTTTGTAATAATGCTTTTAATTTGTCCAGTTCACCCTCTACCATTTTATATGTGTGTTCCGGTGCTGGAAATTTTTTTTCCACGACATCCTGCCGGTAGTCGGAAAACGCCTTGATTGTCTTGTCTGCAAGGTTTTCATATTTTTTTACAAATTGGGGGGTAAACGCCTGAAAAACTCCGACAACGTCAGAAGAGATCATCAACTGCCCGTCTGCTTCAATCCCTGCGCCAATACTGTAGACTGGAATGGCCAGTCTATCTGTTATGATGCCACAGACTTCGGGTGGAACAGCTTCTACAAGAATTGCAAAAGCACCTGCCTCCTGAATGGCCTGTGCATCATCAATAAGCTCCTGGGCGGTTTCTGCGGTTCTTCCCTGGGCTTTAAATCCGCCAAGTTGACCAGAACTTTGCGGCGTAAGTCCTATATGGCCCATGACAAGCATGCCGCCATCTGAAATTGCCTGAACCTGAGGGCAGACCCTTTTTCCTCCTTCAAGCTTGATGGCATCCACACCCGCCTCTTTGTGAAACCTTCCCGCATTTAAAACGGCATCTTCAACACGGACCTGATATGAGAGAAATGGCATATCACCGATTATGAATGTGTGTTTAGCGCCTCTTCGAACGGCTTCGCTGTGATAGATACATTGATCCATGGTCACAGGAACCGTGCCTTCATATCCATAGATGCACATTCCAAGGGAATCACCTACCAGAATCATATCCATGCCTGCTTCCTGAGCAAAGGAGGCATTCCAGTAATCATAAGCGGTTATCCACACCGCTTTTTCATTGTTTTCTTTCTTTTTTTGAAGATCCCATCTTGTTAATTTTTTCATGTTTTCTGTCCTCCATAGATTATTAAATTGGTCGTTTTAGTCTATTGTAGTTTGTCACATATAAAGTGACAATGGTTATATCTATGTGACATAGTTTTCTATAAAAAAAATATATTGCTGTTGTCAAGAAATTTTATAATTTTTATTGGATTTTTATAAAATTAACACTCTGGCACTAAAATAGATGGTCTCGTAAAAAGTCAAAAATGACAACGTCGCTATATATAGTTTCAGTATGTTACGACCAAAAAATT
>CAYZCC010000165.1:0-1980 GCA_964476805.1 uncultured Desulfobacula sp. | reverse complement strand
ATCAAACTTTTTACAGGTTCATCAAAATAAGGCGGTATAAAAAAAAATAAGTTGTGTGGGAAATGGCTTCAAGAAACGACTCTTTGAACAAGCTCATTATAGAGCTTTTAAAGTTATCTTATGCCCCATAAGATTAATATCTTCAATAGTGGCTTTCACTTCCATACTTTCTCCAAGAAGTCCCTTTAAAAGAAAAGTTTTTTCATCAACAGGAGAAATTGCTGCCACATTTTCCATGATAAGTTCTTCACCGCTCTCTTTTTTTAGATAGACATCAGACTCACACATTGGTTTTTACCTTTTATTATAATTGTTAAAGAAAATATTATACCCAGCTGCTCTGAACCTTGTTTGGATTTCCTTTTTCATTTTTTGATCTCTTCATTGACACTAATTTATAATCATACCCGGCAGTGTGTCAATAAGAATCAAAATGGATTTCCAACAGGCCGTTTATTTTGTCAATTTTACAACAGCAGATGAGATTTCCTTTTTTGGGTTTGTAAACAGTTCATATTTTGGCTGTGAAAATGAGTAATAGGGTGTGTATTTTAAATCCCTTTTCTCTTATAAAAATTTAAAGCCGCATCTACTTGCTAAAAACAATATTTTTTGATATTGAGAGCGGTTAAATATGATCTGTTTTAAATTGTGGCCGGGGATTCACATATCTGTTTAAATTTCCGGCTGTCATTGTATTAATAACAAGAAGCCCTGGCTTCATTTTTCCTATCCGGAGGTTAGCCATGTCAGATAATTTGCTGAAGGAGGGACTCTCATTTGATGATGTCCTTCTTGTCCCTGATTATTCATCCATACTGCCAGATGAGGTAGAGACACACACCCGCTTGACTAAAGAGATTAGGCTTAATATTCCCATTGTCAGTGCTGCCATGGATACGGTTACCGAAGCATTGACAGCTATCAGCATGGCAAGGGCAGGTGGATTGGGATTTATTCATAGAAATTTAAGTATTCAGGAGCAGACCACAGAGATCGATCGTATAAAAAAATCAGAAAGCGGAATGATTGTGGATCCTGTCACCATCACTCCAGATGTATCAATTTATGAAGTACTTGAAATTATGGCCAAATACAGGATTTCCGGTATCCCCGTAACCCAGGGAGAAAAACTTGTCGGTATTGTAACCAACAGGGATTTAAGATTTGAAACCCAGCTGGATAAGCCTGCAAAAGAAGTGATGACAAGCAAAAATCTTATAACAGTGCGTGAAAAATGTACGCTTGAAGAGTCAAAGAAACTGCTTCATCAGCACAGGATAGAAAAGCTTCTTGTGGTAGACAAAGAGGGCAGGCTGAAAGGTCTGATAACTGTAAAGGATATTGAAAAAATTAAAAAATATCCAAACTCCTGTAAGGATTCATTGGGAAGGTTGAGAGCCGGTGCTGCCATTGGTGTTGGCCAGGATATGATGGAGAGGACACAATCTTTATTAAAAGCAGGAGTTGATGCACTTGTCATCGATACTTCTCACGGTCATTCAAAAAATGTAATGGATGCCGTCAAAAAAATAAAATATGATTTTCCTGAAAGCCAGTTAATCGCAGGGAATGTTGCCACAGGATCCGGTGCTGAAGCTTTGATAGATGCTGGTATTGATGCTGTAAAAATTGGTATTGGTCCCGGCTCGATCTGTACCACCCGTATTGTTGCAGGCGTTGGTGTTCCGCAGTTGACTGCCATTAGAAACTGCAAAGAGATATCAGAAAAAACCGGTGTCCCCATTATTGCAGACGGAGGTATTAAATTTTCCGGTGATATCGCAAAAGCAATTGGTGCCGGCGCTGACAGTGTTATGCTTGGAAGTCTTCTTGCCGGAACCCAGGAGAGCCCCGGAGAGATGGTTATTTACCAGGGGCGTTCCTACAAGGCATACCGCGGTATGGGTTCGGTTGAAGCCATGAAAAAGGGGAGTTCTGACCGGTACTATCAAAAAGATACCGGTCTTGATGAAGAAT
>CAYZCC010000164.1:0-4862 GCA_964476805.1 uncultured Desulfobacula sp. | reverse complement strand
TTGAAGTTTAATTGCCTTCCTCTTCACAATACCAGGGGCAGTAAATATGATCCTCTTTCATATTTACTGCCCTGTTTTTTTAACCCTGTTCCTTACTGTTTTTTATAAAATCTTTTACCATCATATCACCCAGCTCTTTTGAACGCTTTGCAGCAGACTCAACCGTATTGATCAATGTCGTTCTAAGGCCTCCCGCTTCAAGGGTGTGAATCCCTGCAATCGCTGTTCCACCGGGAGATGCCACCCTGTCTTTGAGTTGTCCTGGATGCTCTTTTGATTCTAACAGAAGTTTTGCGGATCCAAGAATTGTCTGTGTTGATAGGAACAGAGAATCTTTTCTTGACAGCCCCATTTTAACACCTGCATCTGCCATTGCATCAACAATGGTGAAAATATAGGCAGGTCCGCTGCCGCTTAATCCGGTAAAAGCGTCCATCAGGACATTTTCCTGAATAAAAACGGTCTCCCCCACAGAATCAAAAATAACCCTGGCAAGGTCAACATCTTCTTTTGATGCATATTCACCGGCTGCAATGGCAGTGGCACTCTCTTTGACAAATGCGCATATATTGGGCATGACCCTGATCAGGCGAAGTTCTTTTCTAAGTCCCGCAGCAATCGCTGCCAGGGGAACGCCTGCTGCAATTGAAATGACCAGTTTGGATTGATCAAGGGCAGAAGCAGTCTGTTTTAAGACCGATCCCAGGATCTGGGGTTTGGTAGCATAGACAACAATTTCAGATTTTTTTACCACTTCAATATTATCTGTTGTTGTTGAAACCTTATATTTGGTTTGAATCTCTTCCAGGAGATCTTCTGCAATATCTGAACAGATAATATTTTCAGGCTTTGCTGCCTTGGAGATGACCAGACCGCTTATCAACGCTTCTCCCATATTTCCGCTTCCAATAAACCCTATTTTTTTGTCACACAGCATATTCACTTTACTCCTTGAGTGATATTGATTAAAATAAAAAAATTATATTTAGATTTTCAGGATAATATAGTCAAGAAGAATCTGTAATTTATAGAAAGATCCAGATCAATCAGAAGAGTAGAGGAGAAAGTAGCAGGAATTAACTGAACCCATCGTATATGATATTAAATTTTATTTGGAAACTAAAAAGGAGACACCCAACCCATGAGTCAATCAAATACCTTGCAAATACTTAAGAAAGCCTTTTTCATGGAACAGCAGGGAAAACATCTTTATGAAACCGCAAGAGATCATGCCGCCAGTGATGAAGTCAAGGCTTTTTTCCAGGAATTTGCCCAGGATGAAATAAAACACATGAATATCCTTGAAAAACAGTTTAAGGCCCTATCGGAAACCGGAAATTTTATTTCAGAAGATCTTAAAACAGGTGATACAGCAGAAGCGTCTTTAGAAATCCTTGATAAAACATTGATAGATAAAATCAATGCCGCCAGTTTTGAAGCGACTGCCATAACGGCTGCAGTAAGTTTTGAAGATAAAGCGGTCAAGTTGTATGCAAAAAGAGCAAAGGAATCCAGTGACCCAGGGGAAAAAAAGATATATAACTGGTTAGCTTCCTGGGAAAGCACACATCTAAAAAACTAATGGCTGTACAGGAAGCCTATATGGATAAAATATGGGATGATAATGATTTCTGGCCATTGTAAAGTTTATATTATCAATAAGTGAGGTAAACCAAAAGTGAGGTAAACCAAAATGACAGACTGCAGCAGCCAGATAAAATTAGGAGTTATCGGTGGATCCGGGTTTGATGATGCAGCGTTTTTAAGCAATTATGAAAAAAAAAAGATTCACACGCCATATGGTGCAACATCTGATCTTGTAGCGACAGGAAACATTGAGGGTGTCGATATTGCTGCTATTTCAAGGCATGGAGAATCTCACACACTGATTCCGGGTCAGGTCAATTTCAGAGCCAATATATGGGCGATGAAGGAGCTTGGTGTGACCCATATAATCGGGACAACAGCCTGTGGTTCTTTAAGGGAAGAGATTAAACCAGGGGAGCTTGTGTTTGTGGATCAATTTATCGACAGGAGCTATAAGAGGGAACAGACTTTTTACGAAGGGACTCTGACGTGTCATATCACCATGGCAGAACCGTTCTGTTTTAACATAAGAAAACTTTTCATACGTGGCGCCGAGGAGATGAAAATTCCATTCCATGAAAAAGGGACCATGGTGACAATAGAGGGGCCGCGTTTTTCAACAAAGGCGGAGAGCAATCTTTTCAGGCAGTGGGGGTGTGATGTTGTTAACATGACAATTGTTCCAGAGTGTGTCCTGGCAAGGGAGGTGGGTATTCATTATGCAAGTATTGCCATGGTCACTGATTATGACTGCTGGAAAGAGCATGATGGCGGATTGAGTGTAGACGAAATCATGGCCACCATAGAGAAAAATAGAGGCCGTGGGGAAAAACTGATTTTTAATGTTTTAAATCATATTCAATTGTGGGATGACTGCGGCTGTGATGTTGCGCACCAGTATGCCATGCTGTAACACTCTGTCAATAGTCATTCCAACCCTGAATGAAGCAAAGCATGGATATCTGGAAAAAATTTTTGATGCGCTTTGCAGCATTAAAGGTGTTGAAGTCATTATTGTTGATGGCGGCAGCAGCGATGGAACACAAAAATTATGCAGATCCAGAGCAGATATCTACTGTTTGATGGAAAACTCCAGCCGCGGGCAGCGAATGAACTATGGATACAAGATGTCGACGGGAGATATCCTGCTGTTTCACCATCCAAGAAGTTTTATATCAAAACATGCCGTAGAAGAACTTAAAAAAAAATATGCTGCTGCACGGAAAAATTTCTGGGGAGGGTTTACCCATCAATTTGTCCGGGATTCCATGGGGTTGAGATTTACTTCCTGGTATTCAAACAGCATCAGAAGGAAAATTTCTGGCGTCATCTATCTGGATCACTGCATTTTTGCAACCAGAGATTTAATTGAAAAAGCAGGCGGCTTTCCTGAAAGAGAAATTTTTGATGATACTGTTTTTTCAAAGAGACTGCACAAATTCTTCAAGCCGAAGCTGTTGAAAAACAAATCTATTACAAGTAGTGTCAGATTTGATAAAAATGGTTTTTTACTACAGGGTGTTTTAAATCAGTTTATGAAGGTCTGTTTTTATTTCGGCATGTCTGACAGTAGAATGAATTCAATTTATGAGAAGGGATTAAACCTGAATAATAGATAGAGTGGAAACGAAAAGACAGATGATATTGAGTGGGTGTGCCAAACGGTGGAAAACTTGTATAGCAATGTACATGCATCACAGAATCAATAAAGAGACGTGAAGCAGATCTGATAAAGTGGAATAGTTTAGATAAAGGCAGCGCCTGAATTGTTTTTTTTGATTAGACTCCTTTATGGCCAGAGATCATAAAAATGGTTCACGGGTCCGTGACCTTCCCCTGTCTGATAATCAGCCCCTGCAGCAATGGCACCCCTGATATAGATTTTAGAATTGTTGACCGCTGTTTTTATATCGACCCCTTTCGCCAGGTTTGCAGCAATTGCCGATGAGAGAGTACATCCGGTGCCGTGGGAATTTGGGGTGTTGATACGTTGTCCCGGGTATTCAGTAATAGTATCATATTTTTTTTGATATAACAGATCAGCGCAGCTTTCCCCTGTCAGATGCCCTCCTTTTACAAGAATATTTGAACATCCCAGTGTTGACAGATCCTTTGATGCCCCGGGCATATCTTCAGGAGTTTCAACTCTCCTGTCCAGCAGCACAGAAGCTTCAGGGAGGTTTGGGGTGATGATGGAGGCAAGGGGAATCAGATATTTTTTTAAAGCATTTACTGCATCCTCCTGGAGCAGCTTATCACCGCTTTTTGAAATCATGACAGGATCAAGGACAATATGGGGGCATTTTTTCTCTACAAGTTTTTGAGCAACAATCTTAATCACTTCCGGGGAGTGAAGCATGCCGATTTTGACAGCATCCACACCAATGTCATCCAGGACAGCATCCATCTGTTGGGCGATGAATTGAGGCGGTACAGGGAAGATACCTGTAACCACACGTGTGTTCTGGGCTGTCAGCGCTGTGATGGCTGACATTCCAAAGCAGCCCAGTGCGGAAAACGTTTTCAAATCAGCCTGTATGCCGGCTCCACCGCCACTGTCCGACCCTGCAATGGTCAATGTTCTGAAATGGGATTTCATGATATATTCTCCTATGGGTTTATGGTTTTTTTAAAAAGGGAATCAAGCCTGCGGGTGGCTTTAAAGGTATCTTGTGCAGAGCATATGGCACAGACCACTGCAATGGCGTCCGCCCCCGCTTTGATAACCCTGGCTGCATTGGATGAGCTGATCCCACCAATGGCCACCAAAGGGTGACAGGAGTATTTTTTAATTTTTTCAAGGCCGCTGATTCCCCAAGGCTCTTTGGTATCTGTTTTTGTGGGAGTGGAAAAAACCGGGCTGACACCTATATAGTCCACATCAAGATCCTGGGCCGTGGTTACATCCTCCCAGGTTTCAACGGAAAGACCGATGACAGCATCACGGCCAAGAATTTTTCTTGCCGCTTTATACGGCATATCACTCTGACCGATATGGACGCCGTCTGCATTGGCTGCAAGGGCAATGTCCACACGGTCATTTATGATGAGAGGAATTTTAAAGGGTTCAATTATGGCTTTTAAGGCAAGGGCTCTGTCCAGAAAACTTCTGGTGTCAAGCTTCTTTTCCCTGAGCTGGACAATAGTGGTGCCTGCCCGGGCCGCCTCTGATACAACCGTTTCAAGATTGTGATGCCGGCATGCGTTTTCATCTGTGACAAGATAGACACCTTTGATGGTTTTCCTCCCATGATTCATTTTTTTACCTCTTGAAA
>CAYZCC010000163.1:0-5034 GCA_964476805.1 uncultured Desulfobacula sp. | reverse complement strand
TAGGAAGTTACTTTTTGTCAATCAAATTTACGAATATCCGGTTCGGTTTTTTAATTTTTTAATTTTTTCATCTTTTTTCTGCCATAAATCATTGAGATAGGAAAAAAAAAATGCTTTATATTCGGGATCATTAAAATAATCCCCCATAAGAGAATCAGTCATCTCTATAGTTTGAAAATCAATTATTATTTTATTAACTCTTCCTGAAATATATTCCCAGAATGTGGGGATTTCTCCAGGATAGACAATGGTAACATCAATGATTTTATTTAAATATTTTCCCATGGAGCCAAGGATAAAAGCAATCCCGCCTGCTTTTGGATTTAAAAGATACACAAAGGTATTATTTTTTTGAAGGGCTTTTTTTCCCGGGGTAAATCTGGTTCCTTCAACAAAATTGATAACGGAAACAGGGGTATGCTTGAATTTTTCACAAGCCTTCTTTGTGCTTTTAAGATCTTTACCCTTTAAATGTGGTTTTGCCTCTATCTGGGTTTTTGAATATCGTTTCATAAAAGGAAAATCCAGTGCCCACCAGGCCAATCCAAGAAAAGGAATCCATATCAGCTCCTGTTTAAGAAAAAATTTCAACATGGGGATCTTTCTGTTCAGTGTGGTTTGTAAAGCGAAAATATCAACCCATGACTGGTGGTTGGAAAGAACCAGATACCACTGATTTTTTTCTAATTTTTCAAGGCCCTTTATATCCCACTCAATTTTGCAGAACAGTTTTGAATTAAAAGAGTTGATTCCTATCCACAGTGTGGCAATGGATATTAATATTTTATCGAGAATAATGACAAACGGCTTAACAGGGACAATAAACTTAAAAAAAGAGAAAAAAATCAGTGGGGTGGTCAGGACAATCGTGTTGATTGTGTATAGGAGAATGGATAAAAATCCCTTGATCGGGTGGGGTAGAAATGTAAGCATAAATTCTATTTAGTCGTGTTTAAAATTCATTATATATTTTTTTATTGTTCTTCTATCTAATCCAGTGAGTTTTGCTACTTTTTCATAGGTGCCGAATTGGTCATATAAAAGCTTGCAATAACCTGATACCAGTGATGATACCATTATATTCCTCTCTAAAATACCCTTGACAAGTTTTTCTTCAGGCTCAAGATTTTTATTTTCATCTTTTTGCTGGCCTTCATAGTCTTTTTTCAACAGAACACTTCTTGCACACTGTTCAAGTTCTCTGACATTCCCTGGCCATTGATAATATTTTCCAAGTTTCTGGTCAATCACTCTTTTAACTTTTGCAGTCAGCTCTCCAGAAAAGGCCCCTGTCATTTTTTGAATGGTAAAATCAAGAAGATCGTCTAATTCAGATGGCTGCTCTTTAATTCTCATCCTGAGAGGCGGAACTTCTATTATATCAGAGCATAGCCGGTAATAAAAATCATCCCTGAAGATTTTTCCGCCGATGATCTGTTTTTTAGGTCTGTTTGTCGCACCAATAACCCGTCCTTTAAATCTTAACTTTTTATGACTTCCCATGGGAGAAAAACTTCTTTCCTGGAGAACTCTTAATAATTTGATCTGGACATGGTTGGGGATTTCACCTATTTCATCAAGAAGTATGGATCCATGGGGGCTGCATCGGTTGAACACACCTCTGTAATTATCTATGGCACCTGTAAAAGAGCCCTTGGTATGCCCGAAAAGTTCAGATTCAAGAAGGGTTTCTGGGTACTGGGAAAGGTTTAATGAAGAGAATGCCCGGGTGAAACTTTCAACAAAACACTGTTTTTTCTCATCAAAGGGGATATATCCGCTTCTTCCGATGGCTCTGGCAGCCGTCCCTTTACCCGTGCCAGTTTCACCAAGAAGCAGCGTGGAAAAATCCTCCATCTTATTCCATAAAAATTTGCTGTACATGTCCATGTTATAGGTAAATACATTATTCCATAAATGTTTTTTAAACTTTTGCATACATGGGCTTGAGCCCACAAGGGAGTTGGATATAAAATAGAAAGCACGTCTGAGTTGATAGGATAGTGCAAAATAGTGGATAATGCTTTTGCTGTCAAAACCCTTAATATGAAGCAGGCGCATTGCCTCTTTTGCAAAAGGAACGGTTATGGTTTCATCCTGTGCTTTAATCTGGTCCTCGATCAACTGATCAAAATTATCTCTGAATTTATGGAATACATCAAATAGATAAACAATGGTTATGATTTCTTTATCCTGGCCTTGAAAAGCATTTATGTTATAGCAGTTTTGCTTTTCAAGTGTTTTTATTCTGCGGTCAACCTCCTTAATACATAAATCTTTGCTTTCCCGTCTTGGGACAGATGGGAAAAGCCCTGCAATTTTAAGATCAAGTTTTTCCCTTAAATCACTGAATGGGTTTGCAAAGGCCGCATTATATACGGTTTTAAAAAAATATTTCTCTTCTGAATTAAGCTTTACAGGTTTCATAGAGTTTGTTTCTGCCCTTCAGGGGATCAGGTTTTCGTTCAGACACTATTTAATCCCTTAAAAAAAGGGTCTGTAAAAATAGGGCGTGTACAATTATGTATATTCGACGTGCAAAAAATGCAAGCAAAAAAACGGGATGGGAGATGATTAAATTTAAAAGGCTTATATTTTAGTCACTTATCTTTATTTACTGCTCTGGCACAATAGTTGAATAATAGTTGAATGTTGAATTGTTGAATAAAGATGAATTAAGAGAGTTGAAATAAAGCATATTCCATTTCCCAATGGAAGGAAAACAGACTGGATCAGGTTGTAAAGACACTCTTTCCGATTAAAAAAGATGACAGTTTTAAAAAGGATGAACCTGTAAAAAGTCCGATTTTGGCAATTTTTGGGTCGTAACATACTGAAATTATATATAGCGACTTTGCCATTTTTGACTTTTTACGAGGCCATCAAAAAGATGACAGTTTTAAAAAGATGACCGTTTTAAAAAATAGATAACGGAGATAAATTTATGATTAGAAGAATACTCAATTCAAGACTTCCTTTAATGGTTTATAATCCTGTAAAGGTCTTTGATACAAAGTATTTTAATGAAATTTTCAATGCAGGTGCGCTTCCTTTGTTTGATACGGAGTTTTTAAGTGATGATGAAACAGTGGAAAAAACCTTACAGCTCTCCAGAGAGGATATTTGTTTTGGTATAAGGCTTTATAATCATAATAGAGAGTTGATTAAACAAATTAAGCAGTTGCAGCTAGCAAATCTTGATCTTTTAATCTGCCCTGTTGCGCAGAGTGAACCACCCGCAGATTTTTCAAATTTTTCAGATACAAAAATAATTCTTGAAATAAAAGATATTAATATCAGTGACAAGATCCATCAAATTTCACCCCACGCTTTGATTTTAAGGGGAAATGAAGCGGGCGGCAACGTTTCAAGATACTCCTCTTTTGTGTTGATGCAGTGGTATTTAAAAAATCAGGAGCTGCCAGTATTTATCCATGGAGGCGTTGGTAAATACACTGCAGCAGGCATGTTTGCAGCAGGAGTGTCCGGTCTTGTCATGGACAGTCAGTTCCTTTTAACGGACCAGGCCCCGGTATCTCAAAATTTCAAAAAACTTCTTGCCGTTGTGGATGAAAGTGATTCTACCCAGATTGAATATAAAGAGAAACAGTTTTATCGTGTTTTCGCAAAGCTGGGTACTAAAATCGTAAAGGACCTTAAGCTGAAAGCGGTTGAACTTGTCAATGATGCCAGGGGAGGCGATAAAATTTATCAGTTTATTAAAGACAATATGATTGCTTTTGATGAAGAGGAGGGGCCGTTTATCCAGTCTCTTTTTTATCTTGGGCAGGATGGCATTTTTGCAAAAAATTTTATTAAAGAATCAACAAATCTCAGTGATGTTATTGAGAATATTTTTGTAAATGTGGGTGAAAATTTAAATTTTATTGATGAATATGATCCGATAATACCGGATTCAAAATTTGCAGAAGATCAGGGGACAAAATTCCCGTTGATCCAGGGCCCCATGGCAAATGTTTCTGATAATTCTGATTTTGCAAACAGGGTGCTTGAGCACGGCGCCTTACCATTTTTTGCAGTGGGAAGTCTTCCTGAAGATCTGGCAGAGAATATGCTGAAAGAGGGGGCACAAAAAGTAGATAATTTTGGTGCAGGACTTGTGGGCATAGAAGCGTTCAACCCTGCAATAGGAAGCCATCTTGAGATAGTTAAAAAATACAAGGTCCCCTATGCTCTTTTTGCAGGCGGGATTCCTTCTCAGGCGGTGGAACTTGAAAAGGCGGGAACTAAAACCTATCTGCATACACCCTCTGTCTCCATGATGGAAAATGCCCTGAAAAATGACTGCAAACGATTTGTTTTTGAAGGCAGTGAAGCAGGAGGTCATGTCGGTTCTCTCACTTCCATGGTATTGTGGGAAAATGCAATTGCCTTTTTAGTGAATAACAATGACGACTTTTCTAATTTGTATCTTGTTTTTGCAGGTGGAATTTCCACCTGTTATGCCTCAATGTTTATTTCCGGTCTTACCTCTTTCCTTGCCGCAAGAGGGGCAAAGATCGGTATTCAGGTCGGGACAGCCTACCTGTTTACCGATGAGATTGTTGAAACAGAGTGTATAAAATCCCAATATCGGGAAATCATTATAAAAGGGAATGAAACCATGGTTATCGGCAAAACTCTGGGGCTTGCTTCAAGAACGGCGCCCACTGAATTTGCAAGAATGATGGTTGAAAATGAAACGTTGATGCTCAAGAATAAGGAGAGTCTTGGAAAGAGAAAACGCACCTTTGAAAAAAGAAATATTGGCTCACTGATTATCGGAGCAAAGGGTTTCCTTCCAGATTTTAAAAATCCAGGAGAGGAAAACTATACCTGGTTTGACGGCCAAGCGCACAAGGAGAAAGGTAATTTTCTTGTTGGAGACTCTCTTGCCTTTTTTGATGGCGCAATCTCCATACAGCAGATTCATGACAGCTATTTCCAGGCTAAATCAACCCTTTACAGAAATATTAACCGGCTTGAAATTTTTTCAAGCTCAAATAATTCAATCAATGATGAAATAGCCGTTGT
>CAYZCC010000162.1:0-5101 GCA_964476805.1 uncultured Desulfobacula sp. | reverse complement strand
ATTTAAAAATTTTTTACAAGGAGGAGGGTGTTATGGCAATTTGTGTAATTATCAAACGAACTGTATCTGATAAAAAAGTGGCAGATCAATTGGCTCCTTTGATTGTGCAGCTAAGATCCCAGGCCACTGCACAGCCGGGTTATATTACAAGTCAGGCATTTTCCTGCCTGGACTGCAAGGGTGAATATCTGGTGGTGGCTACCTGGAACACTCCTGATGACTGGAACAGATGGATGCACAGCGATGAGCGCCAGGTTATCCAGAAACAGATAGATAAACTGACGGGTGAAAAAACCCGGTACAGATACTATGAACCCATCGTCGGAGGGATCCAGCCAGAGTTCAGGGAAAAAATTTAAGCAGAAGGGGATTACCATTTCAGGATGCAGTGACTGGTTCAGGCCTGTGCTTTTTAAAATCGAAAAAACAGCTCAATAGCGCTATCAGTTGTTCAGATACTGCTTAAATCTATTTTTGATCTGCTTATATCTTTCGTTGAGTTGTCTGACAAAAAAATCTGGTCTGGATAGAAACCATATAGATGTGATTTGAAGTTTTCCAGGAAAAAATTTTTGTTGTCAATTACCTGGGAGCCGAATATCTGTTTTAAAAAGTTAAATTTTCCAATATAGTTTTTAACAATCAAAAGATATAGAGGGCGGCTTTGTGATATCTTTTCAATTTTTCCCGACATCTGGAATCCAAAGATCTGATCCATTTTATCTGAGTCCTGGAAAATGGAAGCGGCCATATTTTTTTTGTTTTCTGCATATTTGATATGGCGGGAGTTTTTATTGGAAAAAAAGTAAAAAACATTATCATGAAATACAAAATATACCGGCGATGACCAGGGAGTATCCTTGTTGGAAACAGCAAGTGTCATTACCCTTGTCACATTGATAAGATGGTGATATTTCTCTTTAATCTCTCTATTCATTTTAAACTATTTTTAAATTTTAAAAAGTCAGGAGTATTCTCAAGATATTGGGTCATATTCATATTTTTTATATACATAACTTGAAAAACAGATATTTGCAATAAGTGCAGGCTCTTGTATGTTTATTGGGGCCTCGTTCTGTCATCGTCTCTTCCAAATTCCTGTTGCAATTTCTATCCAGACGTCTGCAGGGTGAACACCCCGGAACAAGTCGAGGATAATTGTCAACTCATCAGTTGACAATTATATTAATTTTGCATAGGAAATAACCACTTATTTAAAATTTGATAAAAATACAAAGAATATTTAAAAAAGGATTGATTAAAAATGGCACAACTTATCGCTGACAGACGGGATGTGGATTTTGTACTGCATGAACAGATTGGCATGGTGGCGCATGAGTCATTTGATGAATTCAATAAAAAAACCATCGATCTGATTGTTTCAGAGGCCAGAAACCTGGCTATAAAAGAGATCCTACCCACATTCAAGGATGGGGATGAAATCGGATGCAAATTTGAAAACGGTAAGGTGACGGTTCCTGAATCTTTTAAAAAAGCGTGGGAGATTTACTGTGAAGGCGAATGGTTAGCCATGTGCGATGATCCCGAAGTCGGGGGTCAGGGAATGCCAAAGCTTGTGGGGTGTGCTGCCCTTGAATATATGGTGGGCGCAAACTCTGCGTTTATGCTCTACTACGGCATGACCCACGGTGCTGCCAAGCTTGTGGAAGCTTTTGGTGATGATCACCAGAAAAAGCGTTACATGAAAAAAATGTTTGCAGGTGAGTGGGCAGGCACAATGCTGTTAACAGAACCAGAAGCAGGCTCTGATGTTGGCGCACTCACTACCACAGCTGTAAAAAAAGATGACGGCACATACGCAATAAAGGGATCAAAGATTTTCATCTCCGGCGGCGAACATGATCTTTGCGAGAATATTATCCACCCTGTTCTTGCAAGAATTGAAGGTGCTCCTGCCGGGACCAAGGGGATTTCACTGTTTCTGGTTCCCAAATATCATGTAAATGAAGAGGGCAGCCTGGGAGATTTCAATAATGTTGTATGCACAGGCATTGAACATAAAATGGGAATTCACGGCAACTCCACAGCCTCCCTCTCACTTGGAGAGAAGGGCGAATGCATAGGCACTCTTCTTGGAGAAGAGAACAAAGGGATGTCTGAAATGTTCCAGATGATGAATGAAGCCCGTGCTTTTGTTGGCATGCAGGGGTTTGCAGTGGCTTCTGCCTCTTATATGTATGCCCTTGATTATGCAAGAAGCAGAATCCAGGGACGACATCTTCTTGCAGGCAAGGATCCTGAAGCAAAGGATGTCACCATTATAAATCATCCTGATGTAAAACGTCAGCTTTTAAATATGAAAGCCTATACAGAAGGAATGCGCTCTTTAATCTACTATTATGGCAAATGTTCCGATATCGTCCACACCACAGATGATGAACAGCTTAAAGCAGATACAAGTGCCTTAATAGAGGTTCTAACCCCCATTGTTAAAGGATATATCACTGACAGATCTCTGGAAGTGTGTTCCCATGGCGTACAGGTATATGGAGGATATGGTTATGTAAGTGAATTTCCTGTTGAGCAGCTCATGAGAGATACAAGGATATTCATGATTTATGAGGGGACCAATGGTATCCAGGCCATTGATCTTATTGGCAGAAAGCTTTCCATGAATAAAGGTGAGAGTTTTAACTATTTTATTGCTCAAATGAGAAAAACCATTGAAGAAGCCAGAGGTGTTGAAGGTGTTGAGCCGCTGGTTGAAAAAACAGACCATGCGGTATCAAGACTTGAAGCACTTGCCCAGGATCTGGGATCCAGAGCCCGGTCTGAAAAAGCTTTGAACGCATATGCCTTTGCACACCCTTTCCTTGAAATCACAGGGGATGTGACCTTTGCATGGATGCATCTGTGGAGAGCCTCCATTGCAGCACCCAAACTTGCTGAAAAGGCAGGCAGTCTTGATCAGGAAGCGGTTGCAAAAAAAGTTGAAAAAAACAGGGAGGCTGCTTTTTATGCAGGCCAGATCGCATCGGCAGAATTTTTCATTCATACACTTCTACCGTCAGCCTATGGTAAGATGGATGCTATTATTGAAGCAGACACCTGTGTTGAAGATATTTCAAGTGTCTCATTCGGATCCAGATAAACGATTCAATGTCTGGTCAGTGTCTGGGCAAATCAGCGATTTTCGTTCAGGTACTACTACTTAAGCGGAATCCGGCATAAAAAGCCTGATCCGGCTAATCCACAAGTGTTTTGGCAATATTAACGGTGTAGATATTTATCTGCTTTAAAAGATCCATGAATTCAAGATGGACTTCATGGGTTCTAAGGGATTTACTCTCTTTCTGGAGAACCCGGTTCATGTGGTTTAGTCTGAACTGGTTTTCAAGTTCACTGTATTCAGAATCTTTTACCATTATTTTGCTGGTAAGATCCTTATCCTTCTCTTCAAATGTTTCCTGAAGACGTTTTATCTGTTTGATGACTTTTTGGTGATATCTCATCAACTCCTCTTTACCCTCTGTTGAGAACTCAACCTTGAGAAGCTTTTTCTTTTTAAGCAGCGGAAGCATATTCCTGTGTATGATATCCCCTATACTCTCCATATCATTTGTTACAGAGGTTATTCTAAAAATTTCTTCTGCCTCTTCGCTGTTTATATCCTGACGGGCAGTTTCCATAAGATACTCATGGATTTTTTTATCAAGAAAATTTATTTTCTTCTCTCTTAAGTCAATGCCTTCATGAAGTGTTAAGTGTTTGAAAATCATGTCATGGGTGGGTATTTCTCTAATCAGGTTCTCCTTTTCATCTTTGGACAGATTGGGGTTTGTCATGATAAGATCAGGGTCTGAAATAAATGGTATGATAATGGCACTGAGCATCCTTTTAAGAATTTTTGCCATTCTTGCTGTTTCAGTACGAACAAGATCAAGGGCAAGGCCTGGGGTCTCTATCACTGAATCATCAAGATGCCAGACCTTGACTTCAGAATCTCCGGGCTGTTTAGCATGTTTTGCAGGAAGAATTTTCATGATCAAGGATGCAAGAAGCCCGGTAAAAGGAAGAATTGCAATGCCGACACTTACATTAAATATGGTATGGCCATTTGCAATATGCCTTGCCATGCTGGAAGAACCGAAAAAGGCAGAAACCTGTTTTATCAATTCAGCAAAAGAGGGTATCCAGAAAATGAAAAGCAGCACACCTACAATTTGAAACAAAACGTGTGCCATGGCAACTCTTTTTGCTTCCCTGGATGTTCCAATACTTGCCAGTGCGGCTGTTATACATGTCCCGATATTTGCCCCAAGAATCAGGGGAATCCCTGCTTCAAGAGTGATAAAGCCCTGTTGTGCCAGGACAATAACAATACCTGTAAATGCACTGCTGCTCTGGATCAGGGCAGTAAACATACTGCTCACAAATATGCCAAGAAATGGATTTTCAAGCTCCTTTATCATATCTATAAACCCGGGAAGGGTTCGAAGGGGTTTCATGGAATCACTCATGAGTTTCATCCCGAAAAATAGGATACCAAAGCCAAGAATAATACTACCGATATCTTTATATTTTTCATTTCTGGCAAACATCTTGAGAGCAAAACCAAAAGCGATCATACCAAGGGCATAGTCGGTCAATTTAAAGGCAATCAGCTGTGCGGTAACAGTGGTACCGATATTCGCTCCAAAAATAACGCCGAGTGACTGGGCAAAAGTCATCAGTTCAGCCTGGACAAAGCTGACAAGCATGACAGTGGTGGCACTGCTTGACTGAATCACCATGGTAACAAAAGCACCGGCAAGAAGAGCAAAAATCCTGTTACTGGTCAGAGCTGCAAGAATGGACCGCATCTGACTGCCGGCACTCTTTCTCATTCCTTCACTCATCATTTCCATGCCGTAAAGGAAAAAAGAGAGACCTCCAAACAATCCCATGATAAGGAATCCCCATGCAATGTCTGAACTTTGGGATGTTGAAACACCTCCCCCTGCAATTGCAGAGCCCACGATAAAACAAACGATTAAAAGGGAAAATAAAATTTTATTCATACCGTATCAATTCCTCTATAAATGTTAAAATGCCAAGGCGTGCCCAATATCCAATCCAATTCAAAACTTGCAAAGCATTG
>CAYZCC010000161.1:0-5106 GCA_964476805.1 uncultured Desulfobacula sp. | reverse complement strand
TTATCCCTTAACAACGGCAAGTGGAGTCAGCTGATTTTCAATCTCCACCAGATCCTGCTGGTTTTCCATGACCATATCAATATTCTTGTATGCGCTGCCTGCCTCATCAAGATCTCTTGCATGGCGGATGGCATGGATCACCCCGAGTTTATCAAGTTTTTGTCTCTCTTTTTTAAGGTCAAGAAATTTCCTTGCCCTGCTTCTGCTCATCACTCTTCCTGCACCGTGGGAACAGGATGTAAAGCTGTCCTTGTTTCCTTTTCCCCTGACAATATAACTGTGGCTTCCCTGGGAGCCGGGTATGATTCCCAGTTCACCCTTTTTTGCAGAAGTGGCACCTTTCCTGTGAACATAGACATTTTGATTGAAATGTTTTTCCAGGGATGCGTAATTGTGGGCGATATGGATCAGTTTACCCAAATCACCTGAAGCAGGATGTCCTGAAGGTCCTTGTAAATGCTTGCATACGATATCCATAACCCTTGCCATCATCAGCTTCCTGTTGGCAAAGGCAAATGCCACACAATACTGCATATCTGTCAGATACGCTCTGCCATAAGAAGAGGGCATTTTAAAATAGGCAAGCTGCCAGCGCTTTGGTATCGAGGCCTTTTTTCTCTTGTTCTCTTTAACAGCAAGTCTGTTGTAGTGAGTGGCAACAGTGTGTCCGATATTTCTGCTGCCTGAATGTATCATCAACCAGAGAAACCCCTCAGTGTCTTTTTGAATCTCTATGAAATGGTTGCCCCCTCCCAGGGTTCCCAGCTGTTTCAGTGCATTGCCAAACTCTCTTTCTGCAATGGGACCCAGAGGCATGTCCGGCATTAAATTTTTGTCCTGGGGTTTTTTGTGACGGTTCATACCCAGAGGAATTGATTTTCTGATGTCTGTCATTACATTGGTCAGCTGTTTTGTTGTCACATCTGTTATGTCTGTCTTGACAGCACACATGCCGCAGCCAATATCCACGCCCACAGCATTTGGAATAATAACCCCTTTTACAGCCAGGACGCCTCCAATGGGCATACCATAACCCTGGTGGGCATCGGGCATTATGGCGACATGCTGAATGGCATAGGGGAAGTTGGCAATATTCTTTACCTGCTGCAAAGCACCCGGTTCAATATCATCCAGCCACAGCTTGATGGGAAGCTTTTCAGTGGATACTGTTTTTTCCATACGGTTTTCTGCCCCAGTGAATGGCTATGGTACCAAACATATATTTTTTATAGGAGACTTTTTCAAAACCAGCTTTTATCATCATCTCCATCAGTTCATCAGCCGTTTTAAAATTTTTTGTTGTTTCAGGCAGATAGGTATAAGCCGTTTTGCTTGATGCGATGAATGCACCAAGAAGAGGGATTATTTTAAGAAAATAAAAATCAATCAAAGGTGACAGTTTGGTTTTGGCTGGCGGTGTTGTGTCAAGACATGCCATTTTACCCCCTGGTTTTAACATTCTGAACTGTTCAGTCAGAGCCGTTTCAATAGCAATGGCATTGCGCATGAGATAGGCAGAGGTCACTGCATCAAATTGACTGTTTTTAAAAGGAAGATCAAGTGCATCTGCCCTTATCCAATCAATTTCAGGAGTATCAAGTCTTGATTTTGCAATGGTGAGCATGCCGGATGAAAAATCCACACCCGTACTCCTGTTCAACGCTGTCCCCTCTTCAACAGCCTGAATTATGACATCTCCGGTACCAGTTGCAACATCAAGGAGCCAGTCTCCTTTTTCAATCCCTGCAAATCTGATCAGCTGCTTTCTCCAGTATCTGTCCCTTCCAAATGTCATCAGCTTGTTCATCAGAACATATCGATGAGAGATCTGGTCAAACATCTTTTTAATAGTCTCAGTCGTTCTATTTTTCATAATTTTGAAATATGTGATTTATGCTTTACCAATTCACTCTACTTCACCCCGTTTTTTACTTGAACCTTCTTGCTTTCATATGGTTCCCATCACTAATCTTTACCGCAATTTTTACAGATACCGTCAACGCGAACTTCCACCTTTTCAATTTTTGCTGGAAAAGTTCTGAGCAGTGCTTCCATATTAACTGAAAGGTTTTCCGGGCTCAAACAATCCATCTGGCCGCAACGCTTACAATAAAAATGGGGATGCGGCTTATGGTGACTGTTTGGGGAAAGCCCGTAATAAAATGCCCTGCCCCCAGTGCTTATTCTCTCAACCACATCATGGTCCACCAGAAGATCCAGAATGCGGTAGATCGTCACCCGGTTTATATTGCTGCTGCGTTTAAGTGTGTTAAATATATCTTTTGCAGATAGCGGGAAACTGTTATTTCCGATGACTTCAAGGACCCGCATCCGATTATCCGTGGCATCCAGCGCCACACCAGATAAAAGTTCTTCATAGTTACACTGATGGCACATACAACCCCTTTCTTTATATGTTTTTCCCTTTTTCAGTTTTGAAATTGATTCGGCCAATCAGTAGAGAGATCATGAAAGCCACCCCTGAAACCATGATGATGGTGGCACCGGATGTCAAATTATACTGAAAGGACAGCCACAATCCAGTAAGGGTAAAAACACACCCTAAAATACTTGAGGCAACCATCATCTGAACCAGGGACTTGGCATTTTTTTCAACAATGAACGGCGGAATGGTTAAAAGAGCGATCACAAGAATCAGGCCGACCATCTGGATTACCAGAACGACTGTGACTGCTAGCAGACCAATAAGACCGAAATAGAGCATTTTCACTGGAACACCTCGAATTCGTGCAAACTCTTCATCATAGGACATGGCTAACAGTTCCGGATAATAAAAAAAGAGCAGTATGATGATACATCCGCCAAGAATGGACATAATGACCAGATCGGATCTCGGCACTGTTAAAATACTACCAAACAGATAACTCATCAGGTCTACATTATATCCGGGGGTCAGGTCCAGCAGTATAATCCCGAATGCCATTCCAACGGCCCAGATGACACCGATGATGGTATCTGCCCTGTGTTTGTCTGTGTAGCTGACTGCTGCCATCATCATGGCTGCCACCAGGGAAAACCCAATGGTTCCCGGCAGGTAGGGCCATTGAAAATAAAATGCCAGTCCAATGCCTCCGTAAGCCGCATGTGCGATGCCACCAGACAGGAATACGATGCGGTTGACCACCACCAGTGTTCCCATAATTCCGCAGATAATGCTGGCAAGCAGTCCTGCCAACAGCGCGTTCAGAAAAAAATCAAACTGCAGTGCTTCAATCATGAATGTGATCCTTGTGTGATTTTAAGACCCGGTGCGGCAGACCGTGGGCCACCAGTTCAACCGGACACTTCTCCTCAACCGTACAGGCGTACATGGTATTGAGCATCTCTCCGGTAATTTCGGCCGGGTCATGGTAATGGAGCCATTTATTCACACACGCCACGGAATTCACATACCGGGAAATAACCAGCAGATCATGGCTGACCACCAGAATGGTAATTTTTTTATTCAGTTTTGCTAAAAGCTGGTAAAATTCTGTCTGCCCTTTGGTATCTATACTGGCGGTAGGCTCATCCAGAAGTAAAATACTGGGCTGGCTGACCAGTGCCCTTGCAATGAGTACCCGCTGGCGCTGGCCACCGGAAAGTATTCCGATCCGTTCATCGGCATAGCTCCCCATCTCAAGCTGATCCAGAGCCTCAAATGCCGCTTTTCGGTGTCGCGCCTGATTCTGCCGGAATCGATTTTTAGGCGCAAGTGTTCCCATTAGAACAACATCCAGGGATGAAATCGGAAATCTGTGATTCATATGAACATTCTGGGGAACATATCCGATGCTGGAAGAGGCCTTTTGAGGGGGCTGTCCGTTAATCAGAACGCTTCCCTTGCAAGGTTTGAGAAGGCCTAACATCAGTTTCAGAAAAGTGGTTTTCCCACCGCCGTTGGGCCCGATGATGGCTAAAAAATCCTTATCTTTAACGCTTATATTCACCGATTCAAGTATGGTTTCTCCTGAATACGAGAATTCAAGATCTTTGATTTGTATGATTGACATATTTTTTTAAATACTTATTTCAACACAACCTTAAATTTATCAGCTATCATGCGCAGATTTGCCATCCAGTTTTCTGCCAGGGGGTCGGCAAATGCGATCTCTCCTCCGATTTCGCGGGCAACGACATTCGCACTCTGGGTCGAAAACTGAGGCTGCACAAAAATTACTTTAATGCCTTCTTTTTTGGCATGCTCTATTAATTCTTTCAACTGGGCCGGTTTGGAATCCTTTCCCTCTATTTCAATGGGAACCTGTTTGAGTCCGTAAGTATTGGCAAAATACCCCCATGCCGGATGAAACACCATGAACTGCAGTCCTGTTTTCCCGGAAAAGGTCTGTTTCAGCGTTTGATCCAGGGCATCAATCTGGGTTGCAAATCTATTGAAATTCTGCTCATACTCTTTTTTATGGGAGGGATCTGCTTTTTGAAGCGCTTTTAAAATGGTTCCTGCCTGCACTTTCACCAATTCAGGAGATGTCCAGATATGCGGATCAAGACCGGCATGATCATGATGTTCTTCATCATCATGTTCTTCATCATCGTTAGGGTGCGATGTCATGGCAATTTTATCTATCCCGTGATCTGTATGAATTACTTTCATATTGGGACTGGCCGCTGTTATTTTCTTCAGCCATGCATTTTCAAACTGGACACCAATGGCAAAATACAATTTTGCATTTGCAATATCCATCATCTGTCTGGGTTTGGGTTCATAGATGTGAGGGCTGGCTCCCGGTTTGACCATCACTTGTATATCAACTCTCTCTTTGCCAATTTGTTGCACAAAGTATTTTTGTGGGACAATGCTGACAAAAACAGATAATTTTTCAGTGGCATCCGATGAAATGACTGAAACAGACAGCAGAAACACTGTTAATAAAAGTCTTTTAAGCAATATGAGTTTCCCCCCTGTTGTTTGATGGTGACATCATTTATATGAATATATGAATTGAATACCATGCAATATAATTGCATGGGAGACTTTTGTCAACCCGGTTGCCGCCTGAATTAAAATTCTTTCAATCTTTTTTATGACAGCAGGCGTATCTTTCATTATAATTCTGCTTTTCCTGGTTGATGACCCGAGTCAAT
>CAYZCC010000160.1:0-5118 GCA_964476805.1 uncultured Desulfobacula sp. | reverse complement strand
ACCGGGGTAAGATTAATCGGCCCGAATACTTCAGGTATGATTAACCTTAAATCCAATATGAACCTTGTGGGAATCGAAAATGTTCCAAAAGGTCATATTGCTCTTTTGTGCCAGAGCGGGAATATGGCACTGACCCTGATTACAGAGGCAACCATCCGTAAACATGGAGGGTTTACCTATTATGTCGGGGTTGGTAATGAATCCGATATAAAATTTCATGAATATCTTGAATTTTTCAGAAATGATCCTGAAACCAAATCCATTCTCATGTATGTGGAAGGCATGAGTGAAGGAAGAAAGTTTTTGCAGGAAGCACACAATACAAGCATAGAAAAACCCATTATCCTTTTAAAGAGCGGGCGTTCAGATACAGGGAAAAAATCAGCAGGTTCCCACACGGGATCTCTCGCAGGAATGAGTGAAGTCGCAAAAAGTGCTTATGAAAGGGCCGGGGTCATTGTAATTGATCATTCAGATGAGCTTTTTCCTGTTGCTGAAACCCTGTCAAGTCAGCCTGTCATTAAAAGCAACTCCGTTGCAATTCTTGCTGATGGGGGTGGACATGCCACCATAGCAGCTGATCTTTTGACAGATCATGGTGTGAATATGCCAGAGCTTTCTGAAAGAACCAAAGAAAAATTAAGAGCCATTCTGCCAGATGCAGCCTCTGTGATAAATCCTGTTGATGTCGCCGGGGGGACCGATTCTGACCCCAATTTATTTGCTGATTGTGCAAAAATTATAATTCAGGATCCCAGTGTTGGCGGTCTGCTTGTTGTAGGGCTTTTCGGGGGGTATGGTAACAGATTTGAAGAGAGCCTTTCAATTGGAGAGGAAGCGGCTGCCCATCGATTTGGAGCCATGATCAAAAAGAGAAAAAAACCTATCATTGTCCATTCTCTCTACAGCTCATATGAATCTCATGCTCTGGATCTTCTTCGACACTATAATATTCCGGTCCATGATTCTTTGGATATTTCATGTAAATGTGTGGCGTCCCTCTGTAAATATGGCAACTATCTTAAAGCATATCATGGTAAAACCAATTTTGTTTTTAACTGGGGTGTCAAAGCAAAGGCAGAGGGCCGGGAAATTATTGAAAATGCCAGAAAAGAGGGGCGGAATGTTCTGCTTGAGCATGAGGCAAAACAGTTAATCAAGCTGCATGGCGCACCAACAGTTACAGGAGAAGTTGCCAAAAGTGAAGATGAAGCATGGACGATTGCAAAAAAAATCAATGGAAATGTTGTATTAAAAATTGTCTCACCTGATATTTTGCATAAAAGCGATGCCAATGGCGTTAAACTTAATCTAAGCAAAGAAAAAGATGTAAAAAAAGCCTATCAGCAGATTATAAAAAGTGCAGAGGAATATAATGCAGATGCAGATATTCGAGGGGTTCTTGTCTCACCCATGGCTAAAATAGGCCTTGAAATAATAATTGGAACAAAACTTGATGAGCAGTTTGGCCCTGTCATCATGTATGGCCTGGGCGGTATTATGGTTGAAATCATGAAAGATGTAACTTTCTGGGTGCTTCCGGTCTCTCCTGCATCCTGTAAAAAGATGATAAGTGAGACGAATTCATCTGTCCTTCTTGATGGTGTGAGAGGGCAGAAGGGTTATGATAAAATACGTTTAAGAAGACTTCTATCCATGTGTTCGGATCTGATCGAGTCATATCCTGAAATCGAAGAGATGGATTTGAATCCTGTTCTGCTGTATGAAGATGGACTGGATGTTGTAGATGCTAGAATAATACTCAAAAAATGAATTAAATTTATATATTTCTACTTTACAAAGCAGCGTATTGATTATATGGTTTTTTTATCAAAACAGTCTAAAAAAAGGATAAGGGTATGAAAAGATTTTTAGCAGTATCATTTTTTTTCACTACATTAATGTTTGTTTTATCAGGTGCCGCTCAAGTTAATTCCCAGGAACGTTTTATCAATAATGGCGATGGAACAGTAACAGATACCTTGCTGGATGTTATGTGGGCTGTCGCTGACAACCAGGGAGATATTAGCTGGCGTCAGTCTGGAAAGTGGGTTAAATACACTTTTCCCTATACCATTGAAAACAGTTATGATAACTGGCGCCTGCCAACCCTTGATGAACTTAAAACACTCTATGATGGTGATAATGAATATGAATCACAGTGTGGACAGGATGTGAAAACAGTCCCGGCAATTGAACTGAGCTGCGGATGGGTTTGGGCATCTGAAATGAAATTTATTTCCGCCAAAGTTTTTAACTTTAACAGGGGATACTCCAACACAGACAGAATTGGAAAATACAAATTCTACAGAGTTCTGCCTGTTCGTGATCTGGAGTAACCTTATTAAGAGAAGGAGATTATTATTATGAAAAAGGGATTAATTCTCGCAACAGCTTTTTTGTTTACCCTGGTGCTTTTCATGGGTTCTGCAGTGACTGAAACCCAGGCAAAAACAACTTTTGTAACCATTGGAACCGGTGGTATTACAGGTGTCTATTACCCGACGGGTGGCGCAATTGCCAAAATAGTCAATAAAAAGAGAAAAGAGTATGGCATCAGGTGTACAGTTGAATCAACCGGCGGATCTGTATTTAATGTCAATGCAGTCATGGCAGGTGATCTTGAATTTGGCGTTGTACAGTCTGACCGCCAGTTTCAGGCGATCAATGGAGTTGCCAACTGGGAAGACAAAGGCCCTCAAACGGATTTGAGAGCTGTTTTCTCCATTCACCCTGAAACCAGCACCCTTGTTGCTGCAGTGGATGCAAATATAAAAAGCATAGAGGATCTTAAAGGCAAAAAGGTTAATATTGGAAATCCAGGTTCAGGTCATAGAAAAAATGCCAAAGATGCACTGGCTGCAGCCGGTCTTGACTGGAAAAAAGATATCTTTGCAGAAGGAATAAAGGCTGCTGAAGCCCCGGGTCTTCTCCAGGATAACAGAATTGATGCATTCTTCTATACTGTGGGCCACCCAAGTGGTGCTTTTAAGGAGGCAACTTCAGGTACCAGAAAAGTTTGTTTTGTAAAAATTGCAGGTCCTGGCATTGATAAACTTGTCAAAGAAAAATCATACTATGCCAAAGCAATGGTTCCCGTAATCGATAACTATCCTGCCGCTGTAAATGACAGCGATGTTGAATCTTTTGGTGTTAAAGCCACATTTGTTACATCAGCCAAAGTCCCTGAAGAAGTTGTATATGCAGTTACTAAGGAAGTTTTTGATAATTTTGAAAGTTTTAAAAAGCTTCATCCTGCATATAAGGTGCTTACAAAAAAGAGTATGCTTGAAGGTCTTTCAGCACCTATTCATCCGGGTGCCATGAAATACTACAAAGAGGCAGGACTTAAATAGAGTTTGATGGATATTTCGAGTATCAATGATAATTAATGAATTATTAATAAACTGGCAGTGGAGGGAAGAGTCTCTTTCCCACTGCTGTCATTAATGGTGAAATTATGAGCAACACAGAAATTGAAGAAATAGATGATGGTGTTGATATTGCCAGGAAAATGGCAGAGGAAGAAGAAGGAATAGGAAGAAAACCCCAGGGTTTTTCAAAATGGGTGATTCCGACAGTGGCTGTTGTATGGAGCTTGTTCCAGCTTTCCATAGCAAGCTGGCTTATTCTTGATTCCACATTTATAAGGTCAATCCATCTTGCCTTTGCGCTTTTAATAGTCTACCTGAACTACCCGTTTTTAAAAAAATCAAAATTGGGTTTAAAATTTTTATCTGCAACTGACAGGATTCCTGTTTTTGACTATATTATGGCAATTACTGCCTGCCTTTCAGCCCTCTATCTTATTCTTGACTATGACGGCATGATAACAAGATACGGCACGCCCATAACAAGGGATATTGTAATCGGCCTGATGCTGACTTTACTGCTTCTTGAGGCGGCAAGAAGGGTCATAGGCCCTGCGTTGCCGGTGATTGCCATCGGTTTTTGCATCTATGCTTTCTTAGGACCGTACATGCCTGATCTTATTGCTTTCAAAGGGGTCTCAATGAACCGTTTTGTCGGCCAGATGACCATGTCAACAGAGGGTATATATGGTATCCCCCTTGATGTCTCTGCAACCATTGTTTTTCTCTTTGTACTTTTTGGTGCAATGCTGGACAAGGCAGGGGCGGGAAACTATTTTATACAGCTGGCCTTGAGTCTTCTCGGTGGCTTTAAAGGCGGTCCTGCAAAGGCGGCAATTCTTGGAAGCGGTCTTACCGGAATGGTTTCTGGTTCAAGTATTGCAAATATTGTTACCACAGGTACGTTTACCATACCCATGATGAAAAAGGTCGGGTATCCTCCCACAAAGGCGGCTGCAGTCGAAGTGGCTGCAAGCACAGACGGGCAGCTGGCCCCGCCTATTATGGGAGCGGCTGCATTTATTATTGCCGAGTATGTCAATGTGCCTTATATTGCGGTGATTAAAGCAGCCGCAGTCCCGGCATTTGCTTCCTATGCAGCTCTTTTTTATATCACCCATATTGAGGCATCCAAACTGGGTCTGCGCGGTATGCCAAAACATGAACTGCCGCCGTTTTTTAAAACCCTGTTCAGTGGAATCCACTTTATGATTCCTATCGCGCTGCTTCTTTATGAACTTGTGGTGGTCAGGCACTCTCCTGAACTTGCTGCGTTTCACGCCATCTGGCTGATGGCTCTGGTGATGCTGTTTCAGGAACCAGTCAAAGCTTACATGGCAAAAACCCCCATTGGCCCTGCTGTAAAACAGTCTGTTGTCAATCTGTTTTCAGCCCTTGCCTCCGGTGCCAGGAATATGGTTGCCGTTGCTCTTGCAACTGCGGCTGCCGGCATTATTGTTGGCGTTGTCGCCCTGGGTCTTGGCGGACTTATCACAGAGATCATTGATGTGATTTCAGGAGGTAATATTTTTCTGATGCTTGTCATTACAGCTACAGCCAGTCTGATCATCGGTATGGGGCTTCCAACCACGGCAACCTATATTGTCATGGCATCATTGACCGCACCTGCAATTGTCACAATAGCCGGCCACCAGGATTGGATTGTGCCTTTAATGGCAGCGCATCTCTTCTGTTTTTATTTTGGAATTCTTGCAGATGACACTCCTCCTGTAGGTCTTGCTGCCTA
>CAYZCC010000159.1:857-5174 GCA_964476805.1 uncultured Desulfobacula sp. | reverse complement strand
CCCATGCCGTAGGTCATGGTTGCAGATGATTTCATGCGGCTGTCAGCAAGAGAGAACATCACCTCTTTCCACTCTTCTACGCTGGCTTTTTGGGGGCTGATTTTTTTCCTGACTCTCTCCACCAGAAGATCTGAAGCGCCCGGCATGGAGTTTAATCCTGCTTTTTTAAGCGCTTTAACAGTATCATCTATGGAAATGGACTCTTTTTTTGCCATATGGACAACTTCTGAAGGAGAGAAGGAGTGAAGCCAGATGTCGGGGAAATTTTTACGTACAGTTTTGATCATATCCATATAGAATTTCAATTCATAATCAGGGTGGAGCCCTCCCTGGAGCATGACCTGGGTTCCACCGGCATGAACAAGAGCATCAATTTTTTTTAAAATCTCTTCAATGGGTATTTCATAGGGTTTGATATGGTTGGCGCTTGCATGAAAAGCACAAAAAGTGCAGCAGGCATCGCATATATTGGTAAAATTTATGATTCTGTCAACTATAAATCCCACTTCCTGTGCAGGGCTTATGGCTTTTCGCCGCATGTCAGCCGCACTGCCCAGTTCAATAATATCCCATGAAAAAAGCTCAAGAGCCTCTTTCTCATCGATACGGTCACCACTCTCTATTTTATTTAAAAGCTCTTTTCGATCCATTTAATTATCTGTATTCAAAAAGGTAAGATTTTTTGTCTCTTTAATCAAATTGAGATCTGCCCCTTCTGCATAATAAAACATCAGCGCTTTTTTCAGCTCATCTGTAAATTCAAACTTGAGAAGATCATAATAGTGAATGATATCATAAATGACATCGGGATATTTTCTGGCGGCCCCTGCAATGACACTCTCTTTTTCATTTTTAAGGGATTCAAGGGATTTTTCATAGGATGATATGACCTGCTGGATTTTTGAATCCAGTCTGTCAACAGAGGCTTTTTTTACCACAAACACTGCAAACACAACAGGGTGGCCTGTCTTTCTCAGCCAGAGGTCACCCAGGTCATATGTATATGTGGGAGGCAGGGAAGTTTTATGCATGGCATCATTGCCGATAAGAAGGGCTGCATCAAAGTCACTCAGTTTTGGCCTTGGCCCTGTGGTGTGATATAAAGGCCTGGCATTGTAATATTTTTTTAGCAGAATTTTTAGCAGAACCGCAGATGTGTGTGAGGCATTTATCACGCCGACTCTTTTTTTATCCAGCTCTTCAATGGGAAGATTGGAGGCAAGGGTGACAGAACCGACATACCCGATTGAACTCAGACAGAACTGCGGCAGCACCATGATATCGTCGTGGATGTCAGCACAGGTTGCAGAAGATATGGGGCTCATATCAAGCGCACCCTGGGATAGCATTTGGTTTAAAGCTCCGGGGTAGCCGGGTATAATTTGGATATCCTTCAGCTCTGTTTTTTCAAACATGTGATAATAAAACGGATAGCAGTTTATAAAATCAATATAGCCAAGCTTCATATGTCAGACCCTTCTGTCTGATTCTTCTGTCTGATTATAGGCGGCTGTGGTCCTTACAGGAACAAATCCGGCAGTTGTGATCAATCTTTTAAGGAATTTTTCAGTGCCAAAATCAGGCGTGGCTGCCCCGGCTGCATGCACCACCTTTTCATTGTGGTAGGTGGCGCCGATGTCATCTACTCCGAATTTCTGGAGAACCTGTGCCATTTTATCTCCTACATACATCCACAGAGCCTTTATGTGTGGTATGTTGGAGAGAAAAATCCTGGCAGTTGCATAAATTCGTATGTCGTCAAATCCTGTTGCTGATCTGCGGCTTTTGATCCGGGTGTTTTCGCTGTGAAACTGAAGCGGTACAAATGTTTTAAATCCATTTGTTTTATCCTGCAGATCTCTTACCTGCTGCATATGATCCGCAATGTCTTCAATGGATTCTCTATGGTTGTAAAGCATGGTTGCATTTGTCTTCAATCCTAAGCTGTGTGCAACTTCCATAACTTCAAGCCATTGCTTTCCTGTTATTTTTTCAGGTGCTATCACCTCTCTTATATCCGGCGCAAAAATTTCAGCACCCCCTCCTGGAAGTGTGTTCAAACCTGCTTTTATAAGTCTTTTGAATACATCTTCAATGGGGATTTGATTCTGTTTTGCAAAGTAGTCATACTCCACTGCAGTAAATGCCACAATAGTGATGTCCGGTTTTATCTCTTTTATGGTGTGGAGCATCTTCTCAAAATATTCAAGCTTCAGATCCGGGTGAAGTCCGCCCACGATATGAATTTCATCAATGCCAAAGTTAACCGCTTCTCTCACCTTCTCTTGAATCTCCCTGATGGAAAAAAGGTAGGCCTGCTTGTCCTCTTTATCGCAGGAGAAAGCACACAGGGGGCATCGCAGCTCGCATATATTGGTGTAATTCAGATTCATGTTAACACCATAAAATGTGTTGCGGCTGTGCCGCCTGCTCCGGACGAAATCAGCAATGGTTCCAAGCTCCAGAATATTGTCTGTATTGAGCATATAGACGGCATCATTAAAGTCCACGGGTCTGTTTGAAACTACCTTTTTTGCAATAATTTTAAGGCGTTTATCTCTTGTTTTGTCAGGGAGTTCCATTTTAAGACTCTTTTGGAATTGATTTTATAAATAACCCTGCCAGTTGTCCAGCAGAGCCCCGAAGAAAAGTGCAGGAGCAATATACATGTTTGTCTGGAACACAGTTTTTATGGATTCAGTCATGTTTCTCTGCCTTGCTGTAATCTGCTGATATGAAAAAAGCATGACTATAAACGTGACTGAAATCCAGTAAAATATACCCATGTCAGACAGAAGTCCTGCAACTGACATGGCTGCTGCGGAAAGAGCATAACAGACAGAAGAGCATAAAAGGGCGTTTTTCTTTCCGATCCTTACAGGCAGTGAGTGCAGATTCTCTTTTTTGTCAAAATCAATATCCTGCAATGCATAGACAATATCAAGTCCTGCAATCCAGGAGAGTATAATAATTCCAAGTATAAAGGGCATGATACTGAATTCTCCTGTTGCTGCGAGATAACCTCCCATGGGAGCGGCCGCTTCAACCAGTCCCAGGTAAAAGTGGGATGAAGAGGAGAATCGTTTGAAAAAAGGGTATGTCAGAAGAAGGAAAACAGCAAGAAAAGAGAGCTTAAAGCAGAGATCGTTCAGCATGTAAGAAGAGAAAATCAGAATCAGAGAAGAGATTGCAGCCACTATCCAGACCGTTGAGGGCTTCAGCTCTCCTGAAGGAATTATCCTCTCTTTGGTCCTGGGATTTTTACCATCTATTTTGGAATCTATGACTCTGTTAAAAGACATGCCGGCAGTTCTGGCTGACACAAGTGCAGTGATCACCCATATCCATGTTGCAGGATTTCCGCCGCCGGCAAAAAGAAGACCGATCAGAGCAAAGGGCAGGGCAAAAAGCGTCTGTTTTATCATTATTAACCTGGAAATTAACCGGGAAAAAGTTTTAAAATCCATACTCTTTCCATCTTTTATTCACCATTTTGATTATCTCATCGGGCATGGATATCTCATCGGGCCATTCACGCCCCATTCCCTCCTCTTTTGTTTTTCTTGTGGCATCCACTCCCATTTTTCCGCCAAAGTCGGCATAGGGAGCTGAGTGGTCAAGTGCATCAAGAGGACCTTCAGAGAGTAGAAGATCTCTTCTCGGATCCACATGGCTTAAAAGTTTCCACACAACTGTGGAGGAATCTGTAAGATCAAGATCTTTATCAAAAACAGCAATGAATTTTGTTGATGACATCTGTCCCAATCCCCAGAGGGCATGGATGACCTTTTTTGCCTGTCCTGGATATTTTTTATCAATGGAAACCAGGGCACAGTTGTGAAACACGCCTTCCATCGGAAGTTCAAGATCAACAATTTCAGGTACGATCATCTGAAGTATGGGAAGAAATATCCGTTCAGTTGCTTTTGCCATGTAACAGTCTTCCATGGGGGGTATTCCTACAATTGTCGCAGGATATACAGCATCTTTTCTGCAGGTAATGCATGTTACGTGAAATACAGGATAGAGGTCCGCAGGAGAGTAAAATCCAGTATGGTCTCCAAAGGGGCCTTCAATCCTCTGCTCTTCAGGGTCAACAAAACCCTCTATAATAAAATCAGATTCAGCAGGCACATAAAGATCAACGGTTCTGGCTTTTGTAGTCTTAATGGCTTTGTTATTTAAAAAACCTGCAAACATGAATTCATCAATATCAGGGGGCAGAGGAGCAGTGGATGCATAAGTGACTGCAGGGGCGCCACCCAGGGCAACAGCCACCTCCATTCTTTTTCCAAGATTCTTGTACCTGTCATAATG
>CAYZCC010000159.1:0-847 GCA_964476805.1 uncultured Desulfobacula sp. | reverse complement strand
ATGCCTTGTCCCATCCTTATTGTACTGCCAGTGCATTCCGGTTGTTTCAGAATCATATTTGTGCATTCTGTACATGCCCACATTCTGGATCTCTTTTTCAGGATCTTTTGTGATTACAATGGGAAGGGTGATAAAAGGCCCTCCATCATTCGGCCAGCAGGTGAGTATTGGAAGAAGATCAAGAAGGTCGCTCTCCTTGCCATGGATAACTTCCTGGCAGGGGGCATTTTTAATTTTTCTGGGGAAAACATCGGCAATCTCTTTTAGGGTAAACAGCGTTCTGATTTTTTCAGTCAGACTGCCTGGGGGCTTCATTTTTATATAAGATTCAATTTTCTGGCCGATTTCATCAAAGGAGTTGCAGTTTAAAGCCATCTTCATTCTTTTATAACTTCCAAATGAATTGATTAAAAGAGGATATTGCGAGCCTTTTACATTTTCAAACAGAAGTGCCGGGCCATACTCTTTAGAGACCCTGTCAGCGATCTGTGTAATTTCAAGATTTGGATCCACCTCTTTTGTGATTCTTTTGAGCTCACCCGCTGCCTCAAGCGCTTTGATGAACTGCTGCTGATTTTTAAATATCATAACACCCGTAATTATATTGATTAAAAGTGGTTGTTCATACAAAAAATAAGGCCCTTTTGTCAAGAAAATTACTTGGTTCTGAAGTAGCGCTCTCCTGAATGCATCTCGTTTGGTTAAAAGATATTTGTTAAAAAAAACAATCTTTTGATATAGAGGCCATGAGATTTTTAATCATTGACTTCGGTTTCTGTGGACTGCTAAACTATTTGACATCTAACTCTTGAACAGCGCCTGATCGAAAACCGCTGATTTGTCCAAT
>CAYZCC010000158.1:0-5191 GCA_964476805.1 uncultured Desulfobacula sp. | reverse complement strand
ACTTGTATTTTTATATTTTTTTCTTCCGTCTCAATACTGACAACAATTTTTCCCTTTTCAGGCGTGTATTTAATGGCATTGGCAATAAGATTGCCAAAGACACTCTCAAGGGCAATTGGATCCGCTTCTACCTCAGGAAGCCCTTTTTCTGGAAAGTTAAACACCAACGTCTGATTTTTTTTTACCGCCTCGGTATTTAAAAATTCAACAATTTTTCCAATGAAATCTTTTAACTGGATTTTTTCAGGCGCCTTGCCAGTACTTCCTGCTTCAATCTTAGACAGATCAAGAAGATCACCAATAAGAGAAATCAGATTTTTAGCCTTATCCTTGGCCCTGCCCAATATATATTGATTATCACTGGATTCATCCAGAGCACTCCCTTTCATGACCATGGCAAGCTGTTCATGTATCACACAGAGAGGAGAGCGCAGTTCATGGGATACCTTGGATACAAACTCAGATTTCATGCGGTCAAAAATTTTCATGGCCGTGATGTCTGAAAGATTGATAACGGCACCGAGACAATCATTGTCTTCGCCGATAATGGGTCTTCCCTTTACAAGAATATATCTTTCCTCCCCCAGGGCCAGTTCATGGGATTTGAAATCACCACCCGGTTCATCAATCTTACAGCTTGACACGGCCCTTATATAATCACAAAACCCTTCATCTTCTATGCAGTCGTGAAGATTTATTCCAACACCCTGATCTGCTGCCAGGCCAAGATACTGTTTTGCCACAGGATTCATCAGAACAATTTGACCCAGCATATTTGTCACCATCACACCATTGGGAAGGGCCTCAATAATTGCCCGGGTTCGGCTCTGTTCGGTTTCAAGGTCCGCAAGATTTTTCTGCTGCTCACGCTTTAAAGCTTCAGATTCCCAGGTAAGATGCAGTTTTTCAATGGCTCTTTTAACCACAAGCCTCAATTGATCAGGAGAAAATGGTTTGGATATAAAATCATAGGCACCTTTTTTCATGGCTTCGATGGCCGTCTCAACGGTACTGAAACCGGTAATCATTATAACTATTACAGATTGATGTTTTTCTGTAATCTGACTTAGGATCTCAAGCCCGCTGATACCCGGCATCTTAATATCGCTTAAAACAATACTGATATCCCGGGTTTCAAGAATTTTAAGGCCTTTATTACCATCCGGTGCGGTTACAACATCACACCCCATGCGGGAGAGAATTCTGTCACACCCCTCCCTGATATCCTGCTCATCGTCAATTACCAGTACTTTGACTTTAGAATTTTTAATTCCCATCACCCTTCTCATCTAATTGCGCTTCTTTTAATTGCGCTTCTTTCATCATCAGCTCAATGGTAAAAGTTGTACCCGTTTCCTCGCGACTTTCTGCAGTCAGTTTTCCCCCATGATCCTCCACAATTCTGTAGGCCATGCTCAAACCCAACCCTGTTCCCTTGCCCTGTTCCTTGGTTGTAAAAAACGGATCAAAAATTTTAATTAATACCTCCTCAGGTATTCCATGGCCTGTATCCCTGATTTGAATACATATCCTGTCTTTTGAATCACCCACTTTTGTAGCAAGGGACAAAATACCCCTGCCTTCCATTGCATCCGCTGCATTCAGCACAATATTCATAAAAACATGCTTGATCTGCTGAAGATCTACAGGAACAGGGGGCAGATCTTTTTGAAAATATTTTTTGATTTCAATGTTGTGAAACAGGGTTTGATTTTCTACGAGAATCAGTGTCTCTGACAGCAGCTGATTAATATCGTGTGGATGCATCTCATGGGTGGTCTGCCGTGAAAATTTCAAAAGCTCCTGAACAGTATCTGTACATCTTTTTGTATCACGGATAATCCGCTCAAGATCCTGCTGTGCACCATCAGGCAGAGGGTAATCCTCCATAAGCAGCTGACTGTAGAGGGTAATACCGCCAAGGGGGTTGTTTAACTGGTGTGCAACGCCTGCAGCAAGCTCTCCGACTGAAGCCATTTTTGCAGACTGGAGCAGCTGAATTCGTGTTTTCTCAAGCTCATCTTCAATCTTGAGGGTCTCTCTTAAATCGTGAAAAAAGCCAAGGGTGGCAACCTCTTTATCACCATCATACACAATGGAAGCACTCAAGCTTATGGGAACGATCTCACCGCTTTTTTTCTTTATATCAATCCTGTAAGATCTGAGAACGCCCTTCTCTCCATACTCATCGCTTCTGAGGATATGCATGACTTTTTTTGCAACACGCTCCGGATAGATGGCCTGAATATTGAGCTTCTCAATGACTTCATGACTTTCATAACCACAGATTTCACATGCTGCATCATTAAACAGAAGAATTTTTCCTGTCATATCCGCAGCAATAATTGCATCCACTGCATTCTTGATCAGATTTTGTAAAAATCTGTGTGACTGGAGAAGTTCCTGTTCTATATTTTTAAAAGTAGTCATTGGAAAATCGGGTCACCCCGGGCAGTAAATTTTCACTCAATTAACAGCAGGCCGTCAAGACAATTTTCCTATCCTGATAAAAGCTCTCTTTTATTTTGATCAGGAACTGATTTATAAGAGAACCATCAGATTTCAGGTCGTGGCAGTACCCTGGCTCGTTCTGCTATTTCAGGAACTTTATGCTCCCACTCAATGGCCATGAGATGTACCCCTGCGACACCCTTCATCTCTTTGAACTCTTCAATCTGTTCACAGGCAATTGCAATTCCTTCATCTGCAACCTTTTTTCTATGGACCCCCCTAAGCCTTTTGATGATCTCATCAGGCACATCCATGCCAGGCACTTTTGACTGCATATATCTTGCCATACCAATGCTTTTCATAGGGGTTACACCGGCCAGAATATATGTCTTTTCAGTCAGCCCCATATCATTGGCCTGCTTTATCCACTCTCTTATTTTATCCATATTATAAACACACTGGGTCTGAATAAAATCAGCGCCCGCTTCAACTTTTTTTGCAAGCCTGTGAACACGCCACTCAAATGGCTCTGCAAAGGGATTGGCAGCCGCTCCTATAAACATTTTTGGCGGCTGGTCAATATCAGCGCCGCCAAGAAATTTTCCCTCATCACGCATCTTTTTAACCATGGCTACAAGCTGCATGGAGTCAATATCAAATACGCCTTTGGAAAAGGGGTGGTCACCAAACTGCTGGTGGTCACCGGAAAGACACAATATATTTCGAAGACCATGTGCATACGCACCCAGAAGATCCGCCTGCATTGCCAGACGATTTCTGTCACGGCATACCATCTGGTAATTGGGTTCAAGACCTTCACCCATGAGAATCAGTGCTGCAGCCCAGCTGGACATCCTTACCATGGCTGTCTGGTTATCCGTGATATTGACCATATCAACATTGCCCTTGAGAAATGAGGTCTTCTTCTTTATATGTTCAACATTGCAGCCCCTGGGCGGTCCAAGCTCTCCTGAAAATGCAAAATGCCCGGCCTCTAAAATTTTTTCGAAACGACTACCCGATTTCATATCTGATTCCATCTTAGGTTTTGTGTCCGATTCCATATTTTTTGAATCCTCTTTAATGCACCATTTTGTCAATTAATCTCTCTCATACTGGGGATAGATTCCCTGGCTTCTGCACACCCTTCTTGCCAGAGCAATCATCTCAGGTATATCGATACCTACAGGACAATAGCATCGGGTACAAAGGACACATCTTTCCCAGACAAGATCCCGCATCTCCCCCAAATCAATTCTGTCCACTTTTCCTTTTTTCTTATATAAAACACCCACAGAGTTTAAAAATTTATATGAAGGCATATATTTGGGATTTTTATTACGTCCCATGAACAGAAAACAGCTTTCAGCACAAAGGGTGCAGTGAGCACAGGCTTTTAAAGACAATTTCATTTTTGTCTTTTTTTCATCCAGTATGGCTTTTACCTCTTTTGTATTAACGCCTGTGGTACTCTGTTTCCAAAACATCTGACTCTCCAAATAGAAAGATACTCACTTTAATATGGTTTCAATTTACCAGGTTCTGTTTCCTCTACCAAGGCTGTATTCACTGATAACAGTGAAACGGACAATGATACTGTAAATCATGTGAATAAATTTTGTAAAAGGCACGGACATGAGCATGAGTTCACCTGACAATATGTGAAGGGAAATAATCAGCCTGTAATTCTCAAACACCTGATGATAAGCCAAAAATCCAGTAACAAAAGGTGCGGCTGCAAGAGAGAGAAAAAGATAATCTGACCCGGTTGTAATGGCCTTAACCCTGTCCAGAAACACTCTGCGATATAAAAATACAGCGGCACATAAAATAACGATGATAGTGAAAAAGTCACTGACGCCTTCAGAGAGAGAAAAAAAACTCACCCCGAATGAGTTATCCAGCAGTATGTTATGCCCTAAAACAAAAATCGGCATAATGATCAAAAAAACATGGAAAACAGTCGATACAATGGTCATAAAGGGGTTGACACCTGCTATGGACAGCTTCAGCCACATGAGCCAATCTTTTTTACCTTCCTTATCATCTCTTTTGGGTATAAATCTGCCGGGCCCTGGAGTCAGTTGGCTGACCCGCTTCTCTCTGGTTAATGAAAGAAGTCTGAAAACCTGGTAGAGTGTTCCGGCAAAAAAAACAATAAAAGCAGCCCATACCATGGGACCTCTTATAAAGTCGTAGGCCAATGTCCAGAAAAAACTGTTTGATGAGTCCATAGTTATCCCACTGATTTTAATTGATAAAAACGGCTATACACGATATCTTTTCTCATAGGGTTCCTGAATAATAGTGCGTGGTGTCTGGTTATGCCACTCCATGGGAATATGAATCTTTTTTATATCATCAAGACGGTCCTGTGTTTTGAGCCGGTTAAAAATATCAAGCCACGCACACGGCACTTCCTGGCTGATCTCACAGCATTCATTGTCGGTACCGCCGCACGGACCGTTGAAAAGCCCTTTTGAACATCTTGTTACAGGACAGATACCGCCTGTATATCCAAGCACGCAGTGACCACATGCCCGGCACCGCTCTTCATACATGCCAATGTCCTTATCAATACCGATTGATACCGTGTTGACTGCGGGAAAAACCGGTATATTGGGAAACCTTTTTGCCGTATTCTGGACGCCGGCACCGCATGCCATGGAGAGAATACAATCATACTCATCAATCCTTGGCTCAAGTTCTTCAAGAAACTGATCATTGCACTGTCGTTCCA
>CAYZCC010000157.1:0-5297 GCA_964476805.1 uncultured Desulfobacula sp. | reverse complement strand
TGTTGCAGTTCGTGCTTTTTTGTGCTTTTTGCCATTACGCTGAGTAGTTACACAAGATTTACCAGGGCCAGGGCATTTTTACCTATTTCTTGTTCAATACATGTTCCACCTGGTCATATTTTTTTTGTGAGCGCGCAACGATTTGCTCTGTTTCTTTGAGGATTGCCTGCTTATAGTCTGGGTCTTCAATCCCTGCCATGTTGATCAGCACATTCTGGTAGGCACCAAAAATACCGATTTTCAGCGCACTGGCTCCGACGATGGTATCTGACCAGGAGGCTGGATTGCCATATTGTGCAACTATCTGCAGGCTGTTCCAGGCCTGATCGGCTAAACGCATGGTAGTAAGAGGAATTTGAATGGCTGATTTAAGACCGTCCTGCATACACTGGTTGCGATGTACTTTTTCTTCATCTGTAGACTGGTCCATGCGCATGGCTTGCATAAATTCATTAAAGGCTGAAGTATCTGCATCGATCATGGGGATCAGCTGGCCTGTAAGCTTGTGTAACACTGGAATGGCCGCCTGCATGTGGGGTTGAACCGATTCAAATTTTCTAACCCCCTGGGTCAGCTTGGCAACCATTGAGCCTAAGCCGGTTCCGATGGCTGCCATGGCAGCCGATGCTGATCCACCGCCCGGGGCGGAGGATCGGGCGGCAATAGCCTGGATAAATTCCCGTACAGTTGATCCGGCCAGGGGTTCAACAGGCTCCTGTGCAATCCGATATTCAATAATTTTGTCCTGGGGATTAAACTGGTTGACTGAATTTAAACCCAGCCGCTCAATGGCCAGCCTGATTTTCTGATCTTCCTCATAGATAAACAGATTCTCTTTTTCAATATAGTAATTGGCTGCTGCCAGGAGGGATTCTAATGGGACAAGACCGACAATTTCAGATCCGGCCATACCTACATTCAGTGCCTGGGCTTCTTTTTTCACCTCTTCAAACAGGACATGAATCGGAGTGACCTTATAGTCAAGAATATTGACCGTGACCTGGGCCATGTTATGCTCTTTAACAAACCAGCCCATGCCCTTAACTTCTTCCAGCCGGCCGGGTTCATCTTCTCCTCTGCCGGCTTCTCTGAGGTTCAGAGCGATTCGATGGGCCTGGTTCGACGTGCCCAGGATATTGACATTATAGGCGATCAGAAAGTTTCGGGCACCGGTGGCGGTAATCCCCCAGGTGGGAACAAATTTTGTGGGTCCAAAATCGGGTTTCCATTTATTCTGTTTCAGCCGTTTGGCCAGGCCTTCATATTCACCATGGCGTATATCCGGCAGTTTACGGCGATAATCGTGAGCTGCGGCCTCTTCATAGAGATAGAAGGGAATCCCCAGTTCTTCAGAGGCTTTGCGAGCAAATTGTTTTGATACCTTGACACATTCTTGCATGGTTACCCCTGCAACCGGAATAAACGGACAGACATCCAGGGCACCAAATCTGGGATGTTCTCCAGTATGTGTTTGCATATCAATTCGTTTTTTTGCGATCCTGGCAGCAGCAAGGGCACCCTCAACCACACTCTCCGGATCTCCAACAAAGGTATAAACGGTTCTATTGGTCGATTTTCCTGAATCAACGTCTAATAGCGTACACCCTTTAGTCATTTTGATAGCATCAGATATTGCATTGATTGTCTCTCTGTTTTTACCCTCGGAAAAATTGGGTACGCACTCGATTATTTTATTCATCACAGATCCTATAAAAATTCATTCTAATTATTGTTACATCAATTGTAACTACTCAGCGTAATGGCAAAAAGCACAAAAAAGCACGAACCGCAACAATTCTATCTCGAACTGTAACTGCTCAGAGTGCTTTAGGTTCGGTCATTCAGGTCTTTTCATAATAGCATCGCTATATGGAAAGGCCTGAAGGGCCGAAGATGAAGTGCTCTGAGTAGTTACCCATCAATTGTCCTTTTTTATACACTCTGTCTACCGATGACACGCCGGCATGGTAAGCTATTATGGCAGGCGTTTGACCATCCAGAAGGAGGAAATCGGCCTGTTTTCCAATGTCAAGGCTGCCTGTCTTATCGGCCATGCCAATTGCATAGGCTGCATTTAAAGTGGCTCCTGTAAGCGCCTGTTCAGGTGTCATATCCATTTCCATTACTGCAAGACCGATGATAAACTGCATCGATTCAGTAAAACTCGAACCCGGGTTACAATCTGTTGCAAGTGCTACAGGCAAATTCTTTTCAATCATTACCTGAGCCCTTGCATAGGGCTTTTTAAGGCTATAAGCCGTGGCTGGCAGCAATGTGCCGACTCCGCCTGCATGAGCTAAGGCCTCAATACTCTTATCATTGGCTGCAAGAAGGTGATCCGCGGAGATAGCATTTAGTTCTGCTGCCAACCCTGCAGCTCCCATATCATGAACTTCATCCGCATGCATTTTGAGCCCCATTCCCATTGCCTTGGCAGCAATGAGCAGCCGTCTGCTCTGATCGATACTGAAGACCCCTTTTTCACAGAAAATATCACAAAAACGAGCGATTCCCTGACTTTTTACCGCTGGGAGCATTTCTTCAATAACCAGGGTAATGAAATCATCAGGACGTTTTTTATACGTCTCTGGAACAGCATGGGCGCCCATAAATGTGCCCACAACATCCAGGGGAGTTGAATCCGCGATTCGGCCTATGACTTTGAGCATTTTAAGTTCATTCTTTGTATCCAGCCCATAGCCACTTTTTATTTCCACTGTCGTGGTACCCCATTGAAGTGCTGTCTGAACGCGTTTTAGGGTCTGGGTATACAGTTTTTCTTCACTGGCATTGGCAACAGAGCGGACCGATGAAAGAATTCCGCCGCCCTTTTGCAGGATCTCAAGATAGGGTGTGCCTTCCAGCCGCTGTGCAAATTCTTGCTCCCTTTTGGTGGCAAAGCACATATGGGTATGCGGATCCACAAATCCGGGAATCATACATCTATTTTTGCAATCGACCAGTACTATATCATTGCCTGCCAAATCCTTTTGCACTGAGTCATTGAATTTTTCTGCATTTTTCAACACCGCCTCTTTAGGGCCGATAGCCATAATTTTACCATCTTCAACCAGGAGGGCACCATCAGAGAAATGAGTCAACTCTCCCTGGTCTTGTCCGGCCTTTGGTTTACCCTTATCGGCTGGAGTGAATATCCTCGCATTGACAAAAACCTGTCGAGTCATGGGTGACTTCTCTGCATTTATTTATTCAGTTCTGAAAATAGCGTATCCACAACGCGGGTCACCTGGGTTTCATCTGCCTGAAATGGAATGGTGATCTGATCACCACTGCTGTTTTCACTGTTATAGGAGATGGCCACTTCCATGGCATTGGGGTTTCTTGCCCAGTTGCGGCGGGCAACCCCGCCCATTACGTCCCACGACATGGCTGAACGTAAAATATCATCCACTCGGCTGCTGCCATCTAATACCATTCCAAATCCGCCATTGATGGCTTTGCCTATCCCTTCCCCGCCTCCATTGTGCAAGGCCACAAGAGACATTCCCCTTGCCGCATTGCCGGCAAAACAATGGGTTGCCATATCCGCGCAAACATTGCTGCCATCCCTGATGTTTGCAGTTTCTCTGAATGGGGAATCGGTTCCTCCGGGGTCATGATGATCCCGGCCCAGCATTATGGGGCCCACCACACCATCACGCACCATTTGGTTAAACCGCAGGGCAATGGCGGTCCGCCCTTTTGCATCGGAATAGAGAATTCGTGCTTTGCTGCCCACTACCAGCTGGTTGGCCCCGGCCTCCTGGATCCACACCAGGTTATCACGATCTTCGGGCCTGCGGTCAGGATCAATACAAGCCATGGCAGCCTGATCAGTTTTGTTAAGATCGGTTTGTTTGCCGCTTAAACAGACCCAGCGAAAGGGGCCATATCCATAGTCAAAAATCGGACCCATGATATCCTCGAAATAGGATGGCAAGACAAAACCATCTTTTTCATCAACCCCGTTTTTGACGACATCCTTGACACCTGAATCATAAATGGCCTTTAAAAAAGCATTGCCATAATCAAAAAAATACGCTCCCTGGGAAGAGAGTTTTTGTATGGCCCGATAATGCCGGCCCAGACTTTTGTCCACCAGGGTTTTAAATGTCTTTCTGTCTGTGGCGAGCAATTGAGTGCGTTCATCAAAACTGATTCCCTGGGGGCAATATCCCCCATCATAGACAACATGACAGGATGTTTGATCAGACAACAGGTCCACTTTTAATTGCTTTTTACCCAGGTACTCAAGCAGATCCACAATATTGCCGTGATAGGCTATAGATAGATTGGATTCATCTGCCACAGCTTTTTTAGCCAGGCCAACAGTCTCCTTAAGGTCGCTGGAAATAATATCCACCCATCCTTGCTGGTGGCGCGTGTGTATTCTTGATAAATCAACTTCAGCCGTAATGGATACGGCACCTGCAATTTTTGCGGCCTTGGGTTGCGCGCCGCTCATGCCACCAAGACCGGATGTGACAAAGAGCAGGCCGGATAAATTATCATTTTCACCTTTTCCACACATCTTACGGCCGGCGTTAATAAGCGTGTTGTATGTCCCGTGCACAATGCCCTGGGGACCAATATACATCCATCCACCAGCTGTCATCTGACCATAGGAAGAGACCCCCATCTGTGCGGCTATTTCCCAGTCTTCCGGGTTATCGTAAAGACCGACCATCAAGCCGTTTGTAATAATTACCCGTGGATTGTCCGGGCTGGATTGAAACAGGCCCAGCGGATGACCGGATTGAACGACCAGGGTCTGGTGGTCGGTTAATATCTGGAGATATCTTTTAATCAAATGCAGCTGCATCCAGTTCTGGCAGACGCTGCCGGTTTCACCATAGGTCACCAGTTCATAGGGATACAGGGCGACGTCAAAATCGAGATTATTGTCGATCATGAGCTGAAAGGCCTTCCCGGCAAGGCAATTGCCCTTATATTCATCAACCGGTTTTGCCTTGAACTGCTCCTGGGGCCGATACCGGTATCCGTAAATTCTACCTCGGCAGGTAAGTTCTTCAAGCAATTCAGGTATCATGACCGGATGGTGCTGCGGGGGAATATATCGCAATCCATTTTTTAGCGCTGTCCGGGTTTGTTGGCTGCTCAAACGAAAACCGCGATCCGGTGCCCGCCGAATTCCTTTTACAAAATCTTTTTTAGGAGGCAACTCGTCATCAAGCCGTATTGTCATTGCTTGTGCGATATCTTTATTAGTGATCATAGTCTTTCTCCATGATTGATAAGCATGCACAGGGCACCGAATCTGCTTCGTTGCCGGGCCT
>CAYZCC010000156.1:0-5324 GCA_964476805.1 uncultured Desulfobacula sp. | reverse complement strand
CCGCCTCACTATCGGCAGTTTCGTGTCGATCAAATCCTTCCTTTGCCGGCTGATACTTTTGTCAAAATCCATTCATAGCAATATCCGATTCTATATTCAAGGAATAATACAGAAAAATTACTGCTCATGATTTGAAATTTATTCAAGCAGTTGTTCATGAACACTGGGATCAGGGCAGAACTCAAACCTCAAAAATCCTCTGCTCAGAGAATTTTGCTTCTAACACAACTATCTGTTTTGGATTATGGTATAGAATCGTCTGATAATTGTATCCTTATTGATATTTGAAGGAATATGTGTAAAAAAGAGACTCTTTTAAAGAACATTATAGAATATAAATGGTGAAGGGGTGTATTGGAGAAATTGATGCAGAAAATTAAAGAGTTCTGGTTTCTGGTGAGTCTTATCCTCATATCTGCCGCTGTTGTTATTGACAGGACAGATACTCTGGCAGGTATTGGGATCTATCTGAAAAGCAGGTATGCATCTGAAATCATAATATTTTTAATCTTTATCGCTTCAGGTCTGTTAATAGAGAAAGATCAGATAACAGTTGGAATAAAAGATATAAGAGCCACTTTTTTCACACTTCTGATCATTTTAGTTGTTTCTCCTGCAGCCGCTCTGTTGCTCAGCTTTCTACCCCTTGAAACAGGCGTTGTCATAGGGCTTTTCCTTGTTGCTGTCATGCCCACCACTCTCTCTTCAGGTGTGGTGATGACAGGTGTGGCCGGCGGCAATATGGCACATGCACTTTTTTTAACCATTATTTCCAATGTTGCAGCGATCTTTTCCATACCGCTTATTCTTTCATGGCTGCTACTTTCTCTTGATCACTCCAAAAGTTTTGCCATTGATCAAGGGGCGATGATTCTAAAACTTACCCTTCTTGTTCTTGTTCCTCTTATGATGGGGATTTATATTAAATCTTTTGTTTGTAAAATTTTAAAACCTGATAAATTACGGCTACAGATTGCTAATCAGTGCCTTGTCATATTCATGGTTTATATATCCTTTTCAGGTGCAAAACAGGTTCTGATGGGCAAAGGCATTCAGATTTTTTATGTGGTACTCCTTGCTATTGTTTTCCATCTGGTTTTACTGGGAAGTGCTTTTCTCCTGGTAAAAATATTCTCCATTAAAAAAGGCAGTTTTGAATCTGTTATTTTTATGGGCTCACAAAAAACACTGCCTCTCTCCATCATGATTCAGCTCACCTATTTTGGTGAATTTGGAAGTGCTTTACTTGTTTGTGTCATGCATCATATTGTTCATCTCATGATCGATGGGTATCTGAGTACGAAATTGGGTGAGGCAGGTTTAGAGCCAAATTGATATTGAGGCTTTATTTTCTTGCGGTGTATGGGTAGAAATAATATAGTCATATTCAATCACTATTTAACTAAAATAGAGGAATCCTTACCATGATCTCTGACCTGGATGAGAAAATAATGATTTTGAAGGAGCAGGTTAAAAAACTTCAATCCCAGAAGGATACACTGTTAAGGGAACTTGACGGGATGGAAGAGCAGTTTGAGAAAACCAACAGGCTCTATGGCAAATACCTGTCAGTGATTATTGATTCAGTTGTCACAGGTGACAATGCCTTTTCAAAAATATGTAAAGATTTGAGCCAGGCTTTGAAAAAAGGGGTTTCTGAAGGTAAGCTTGAATATATTTTTGAGCGTTTGAAAACCGCCATGCTCAAAGAGGATATCGCTCCTATGTCAGGGAAAAAGAAAAAGGGGCTCTTTTCAGCTTTTAAAAAGAGAGGCTCAGAATCGTTTATTGATGATTATAAACACAGCTATCATGAAGTGGTTGACACCCTTCGATCCAATCTTGATAAAAAGTATAAAGGAAGGCTTGATAATATTTCCCAGCGTATCAATACGGCAGAAGATACAGACGATATAAGTGATATCCGTGAGAGCGTATTCAGCCTTATTTTTGCCTATATCTCTGACACCAGCCAGGACATGGAGAAAGTCAATGAATTTGTCCAGGAGATTATCGGCAAGATTTTTGATATTGGATCAACTGTCACTTCAAGCTTTGAACATACAGACACCATGTTTCAATCCAATGATGAGTTTGAAGCGGAATTAAATCTTCAGATAACGGGTCTTGCACAAAAAAAAGATGTTTTGTCAACCCTTGATGATCTGAAAATTCAGGTGACTAAAAGGCTTTCTGTAATTGAGAGTGCCCTTGAGGAAAAAAAGATAAAAGACAGGGTCGTCAAAAAACTTGTAAAACAGAATAAGGATTCATTTAAATCAAATTTTGTAAAATTAAAATGCCAACTTGATAAAGCCACAAAACATTCAAAAGCGCTGGAAGAAAAACTCAACAAGGATCAGCTGACAGGAGCCTATAACAGAAGGGCATATGACCGACGGGCTGCAGAGGAGATGGAGCGGTTCCTTCGATACGAAACCATGTTCTCAATTTTAATGATGGATGCAGATCAATTTAAGCTGATAAATGACAACTATGGTCATGCCATTGGAGACAAGTGCCTGAAGGAAATTATAAAGCGCACCCTGCTTTTGTTGCGTAAAAATGATATGCTTGCACGCTATGGCGGGGAAGAGTTTGTGATCATCATGCCGGAGACAGATACTTCCGGGGCAAAAGAGGCCGCCGAGAAAATCAGACAGACCATTGAGAAGATAGAGTTTCTGTACAAAGGTAAAAAAGTCAGGGTAACCGTCAGCATTGGAATATCTCAATCTAAAAATGGGGATAAAAATCATCGGCAGGTTTTTGAACGCTCAGACATTGCCGTTTATCAGGCAAAAGAACAGGGAAGAAACAGGGTTGTGGTAAATGTCTGAAGAGTTTTTTAAAAAAATCATGGCTCACAGATTCATCCATACCGGCAAAAAGAAGATCGGGACGATGGACAGGCAGTAGTGGAGACGGGTGCTTGACTGACCGGGTGTCATTGAATCCTGGAAAAATATAAAATTTCGTATGAATCGATTAAAAAGAGTTTAATTCTGGATAAAATAAATGTAAACTGTATAAATCTGGTTTAAATAGAGATGTAAAACGGGAAAAATAATTTTAATTCAGGCCGCATGTTGCTTGACAAAAACCGCGCTGCAAAAAATGGATATGGCAGATAACTTGAATAAAGGAGAATGGAGAGGCGTATATGGAACTGAAAAATCATAAATCACTTGAACTTTTATTGAACCATCCCAAAACAGATCGTGTGACCCATGATCTCAATACGGATACCATTGAGAGAAGATCTTTCTCACCCAAAAAGATCAAGCTTTTCTCATCAAAATTCACCAGGGTCAAAGATTGCCCTGAATATCAATTCAAATATGACATGGAAGCTTCAAAAGTACTTCCTGATATCATTGGCAACAGCGTCCAGAAGATTGTTTCAGACCGTGCAAAGAGTGAAAAAGAAAGACAGAGCTTTTCAAAACAGCGGAATATAGGCGTGGTTTTTTCAGGGGGACCTGCACCTGGCGGACACAATGTCATTGCAGGCATTTATGATGAGGCAAAAAAATATAATTCAGATTCAAAAGTGTTTGGATTCCTTTTTGGCCCGGATGGTTTACTGGAATCAAAATATATTGAAATTACACAGAGCCTTGTGGATGCATACCGGAATATGGGTGGTTTTACCATGATTAAAACCGGAAGAACCAAAATTGATTCTGAAAATAAAACTCGACTGGCTCTAAAAACCTGCATGGATCTTGAATTAGATGCCCTTGTGGTAATTGGAGGAGATGATTCCAACACCAATGCAGCCTTTCTTGCCCAGGCATTTAAAAACTCAGGCATTCAGGTGATTGGTGTTCCAAAAACCATTGACGGTGATATACAGGTAAAAACTGATAATAACGAGACGCTCTGCGCCATATCATTTGGATTTCATACTGCTGCAAGGGCATTCTCACAAAATATCAGCAATCTTACCACGGATGCCAGCTCAGATATAAAATATTGGCATATCTGCAAGGTGATGGGAAGAGTTGCAAGCCATTTAACCCTTGAGTGTGCTTTCCAGACCCATGCCAACCTGGTTCTTATTGGTGAGGAGCTTGCTGATTATGTCGATTACGATAGAATTAAAAAAAGTGAAAACGAGGGAACAGTTGATTATACCGCCTATGGGATAACGCTTCGCCATCTGTCCAGAATGATATGCAATGCCATTGTCAGAAGAGCGGCAGTCGGTAAAAATTTTGGTGTGATGATTATACCGGAAGGCGTGCTTGAGTTCATCAATGAGATCCAGATTTTTATTATCAAACTCAACACCATCATTGCAGATTATAATCATAAGCATGACAGGGATTTCCACGCCGCATTTCCATCCCTGGATGATAAACTTGAATATTTAAGACGGCTTGCCAGGGGCATAATTGATAAAAAGAGTATTCCCATCTGGAATTCAAGGGATGATGATCTGTTTAATCAGCTGCCGCTTTTTTTCAGGGAAGGGCTGCTTGTGGAGCGGGATACCCATGGCAATTTCCAGTTTTCACAGGTGCAGACTGAAATAATTATAATGGATATGGTAAAAGAGTATCTTGATATGCTGAAAGAGAAGGGCAGGTATAAAGTGGGTATTGAAAACTCCTATTATCAATCGGTCATGAAAGATGCTGCAATTCCACCTGATCAATTGGCAAAGGCAATTTTTAAAGATCCCCATGATAAATATTTAATAGTCAAGAAGTCAATTATCTCTTTAAAGACACTCAAGCAGACATTGATTCAAGCAGATTTAATGAGCAGTGACGATGACATACCTGACTCTATACTCCAGATATATAAAAAATCTGATCCTGATTTTAAAACCCAGACCCATTTTTACGGATACGACGGCAGGGGATCCGACCCGACCCATTTTGACTGTAATTATGCATATAACCTTGGTATGACAGCTTTTCATCTTATCATCAATAAAGCAACCGGTCAGATGGCAGCCATTAAAAATCTTGAAAAAGCGTTTGATAAGTGGGAACCCATCGGCATCCCCATAGCAAGAATGATGCATTTAGAAGAGAGAAAGGGAAAGCTTGAACTTGTCATTGAGAAGAGTGTTGTGAATTTAAATTCCAATGCTTTCAGAGTTTTTAAATCTTTAAGAGAAGAGTGGCTTGCTTCCCAATCCAACCAGGACAGGTATAGGCGGCCGGGCCCGGTTCGTTTTTCAGGCAGTGCAGAAGAGGATCGCCCCATCACCCTTGTTTTAAATTCTATATGATTAAACAGACACCTTCAAGATCTCTTTGCAGATGGAGTTAATCAAAAGTTTTAAGGCACTTTCTGATAAGACCCGA
>CAYZCC010000155.1:0-5325 GCA_964476805.1 uncultured Desulfobacula sp. | reverse complement strand
ACTGTCTGGTCAACTTAGTATTTGTTTTCTACGATCAGTGCCATGCCCTGACCGCCGCCGATACACAGTGTTGCCAGTCCATACCGCAGATTTCTTGCTTTCAGTTCATACAGAAGTTTGGTTACAATCACACCGCCTGAGGCAGAAACCGGATGTCCAAGTGCAATGGCGCCGCCATTTACATTCACCTTATCCATGTCCATATTTAATTCCCGCGCGGATGCCAGTGTCTGGGAAGCAAATGCTTCATTCAATTCAATCAGGTCAATATCGTCAATGGTCAACCCTGCTTTTTCAAGAGCCATTTTTGTGGCTGGAATCGGGCCGATTCCCATGTATGCCGGATCAACACCTGCTGAGGCATAGGATACAATGGATGCCATTGGATCAATGCCAAGCGCCTCTGCCTTATCTTTTGACATGACAACAAGAGCTGAGGCACCGTCATTCATACCTGAGGACGATCCAGCAGTCACAGTTCCACCCTTTCTGAAAAGTGGTTTCAGTTTTGCAAGACTCTCTTTGGTTGTACCGAATCTTGGGTGTTCATCTGTGTCAAATATTTTGGGATCACCTTTCCTCTGGGGAATTTCAACTGGTACGATCTGCTCTTTAAATTTTCCCTCTTTGATCGCAGCTTCAGTCAGCTGCTGGCTTTTCAGACCGTATGCATCCTGATCTTCCCTGGAAACATTGTATTTTTCAGCCACATTTTCAGCAGTCTCTCCCATGGTGTTGCCGCTTAAGGGGTCAAAAAGGATCAATTGATCCTGTAGCTGTCCATGGCCGAGACGATAGCCCCATCTGGCCTTTTTAAGCATGAATGTGGCATTACTCATGCTCTCCATTCCGCCTGCCACAATCGTATCTGCATCTCCGGATTTAATCACCTGGGCTGCCAGGGTAATCGCCTTGATACTGCCGGCACACGCCTTGGAAATTGTAAACTGTGGTTTCTCCTGGGGAATGCCTGCCTTCACTGCAACAACACGGGCTGAATTTATGGGAAGCTCCCCTGTCCGGTATCCTGAAGCATAGATCACTTCATCAATTTGACCGCCTTTAAGGCCGGCTCTTTTAATAACCTCTTTAATGGGAATGGGTCCAAAATCAATATCACTCAGTGCAGCAAGTGTTCCACCGAATTTACCCACTGCTGTCCTGCATGCAGCAGCTATCACTACCTCTCTCATGTCTCCTCCTGGAATTATATTTTAAGTGCAATAAAACTGTAACATAGCTTTAATATAGCTGTATTATAAACACCTGAAAGTGTCAACGAAAACCTTTTTACCCCCCAATTTAATGCGGCGGGTTCTGGTTAGTTTAATATCTCTTCTTGACAAAATTGATGGTCGTGTTTACAGCCTGGCTCTGGGATACGAGGATCTCAACTTCAACAAATGTTTCACACGATCTTGTACCGTCTTGAGGCAACCTGACCATCAGTACAAGAAAAGTGGGTGTCGAAACTGATCGCTGAATGGACAAGTATGCCTGGAGAATGCTTTTTTCGACCTGAACAATGTTTTTTTGCGTTGGATGGTGTTTTTCATGAAATATCCGGGTTAGAATCTTTCAATCAGTCTGTCAATTAAATATGTGCTTTCCCGCAGTGCCTGTTCACTAAAAGGCCCGAACCATTCAGATATTTTATTGAACTTTTCAACAAACAGCTGTTTATCACTGTTTTCAAGCATTTCAAGATGCTCTTTTAAAGATGTAACATACGATTTTAAAAGGCTGCGCCTATCTTTTGTGGCAAAAATAATCTGAGAATACATGGAGGCATCCTGGGCAAAAAGCCTTCCAACCATGCCAAGTTCCAGGCGGTAGATCGGGCTTGAAAACTCAAGGGTTTTATCAAGCCTGATATCCTGTTTATATAAAAACTGTCCGAAACAGAAAGTGGCAAAATGGCGCAGCGCCTGAACAACCTCCATAATATCATCATGTTCATCAGCTGAAGATCTGACAATGACGACTCCCCACACTGAAAGCTGATCAATCAGCCACTGGCAGGCTTTTAAATCTCTTCCAGGGGTGATGACTATTATCTGTTTGTCAAGGGAGCCGGGATACGGCCCAAACAGGGGATGCAGGCCAATGACCGCCCCTTTGTGGCAGTCAACCATTTTTTGAACAGGCTCTTTTTTAATACTGGTCAAATCGGCAAGCAGTGTCTTTAAAGAGAGATAAGGGCTGAGTTTCTCAATGATATCACATGTTTTCTCTATGGGGACAGATACAAGGACAAGGTCAATATCCCTGCAGAGTTTTTCCACCCGATGCCAGTCAGACGTTTCAAGAATCCTGACCTCATATCCTGATTTCCTGAAAAGGGAGGCAAAAAAACTTCCCATCCGACCGGCACCACCGACAATTAAGATTCTGCCGTCAGGCAGAGTGGCGTTCACCTCCATGTGATCTGTCTGTTTCACACGGGACTGCCGCAGAATAATCCTGTAAAGATCCTCCATAAAGCCGGGATCAAGCCCTGCCTTTTCCGCCTGGATGCGAAGCCTTGAAATCAGGTCCTCCTCTCTTGCAGGGTGATAGACAGGAATATTGTACTCCTTTTTCAGATTCACAACTTTTAAAACCTGATCATGCCTCTTTGCAAGAAGGGAGAGAATTTGTGAATCTATCTGGTCAATATTCTCCCTTAAAGGGATAATTTTATCCTGAAATTTTCTGTCATAATCCTGTTCTGTCATAATATTTTGCAGGCAGTGGTAAAATCATGATTTTTTAATTAAAAAAATTATCTGTTCTGTAACTGGCTGTCAACCTTTATAAAGTGTTAAACGCTTTTTAATACCGTCCGATAATTTTCAAAATTTCAGTTCTTTTTCTTAATTTATCCATCACAGAAATTAAACTTTTCTGTTCAAGATCCGCTTCAATATCTGTATAGAACATGTATTCCCATGGGTTACCCTGCATGGGTCTGGATTCAAGCTTCACAAGATTAATTTCGTTTTCAGAGAAAATTTTCAACACCTCAAAAAGTGCACCGGGTTGATTGCCTGTTGAAAATATAAGGGATGTTTTATCTGCTTTTTCAATATCTTTAAACGCTTTGGCAATAACTGCAAACCGAGTATAGTTTCTTGGATTATCCTCAATGGACTCTTCAAGAACCTTCATATTAAAAATTTCAGCTGCCATGGTTGAGCCGATGGCTGCTGAATGTATATCACGGGATTCTTTTACCTGGCGAACTGCACTGGAAGTGGCCGTGACAGGGATCCGCTTCATATCCGGATACTGGTAAAAATAATTGCGGCACTGGGAAAAGGCAGGCGGCGGTGCCAGAATTTTTTTTATATCTGATTTGCTGGCATTCTCGTGGGCAATTAAAGCATGCTTGATCCTGATGGTAATCTCTCCGATAATTTTGAGGTCATACTCCTGGAGAAGATCAAAATTTTCATGTATGGATCCTGAGAGGGAGTTTTCCAGCGGGATCACTCCATATTTTGTTATGCCCGAATGAACTGCACTGAAAATATCTTTAAAGGAGTTTGCAGGAATCGGTTTTATTTCATCCCCGAAATATCCAAGGCTTGCCTTGTGGCTGTAAGCGCCATACTCACCAATAAATGCTGCAGTTTTTGAAGAATCCACATCTAAATTATTGATCACTTCAGATTTTTTTAAATAGTCAAAATCAAGCTGTTTTCCCACAACCGGTGCAATGACATAAATATCTCTTGTCAGCTGTCCAAATTGTTCAGGATAGAGGCTCTGGGGGCCGTCAGAAAGCGCATTATCCGGATCATTATGGACCTCAATCATTAATGCATCTGCCCCTGCTGCCACCGCAGCTCTTGCCATGGGGCTTACCTTCTCCCTGATACCCGTGGCATGGCTTGGGTCTATAATAATGGGGAGATGGGTCAATTTTTTCAATACGGGTATGGCGGAAAGATCAAGGGTGTTCCTTGTGTAAGGTTCAAATGTTCTGATACCTCTTTCACATAAAATCACACGGCTGTTGCCCCCTGCCATGATATATTCTGCAGACATCAGCCACTCTTCTATTGTGGATGCAAGACCTCTTTTCAGAACAACTGGTTTGTCCATCTTGCCGACACATTTAAGAAGTTCAAAATTCTGCATATTCCGAGCACCGACCTGGACCGTATCAACATATTTCATCATCAGATCGGCCTGGGCGGGTGAAGTAATCTCTGTGACAATACCAAGACCGGTCTGATTTCTGACATCTGCCAGAATTTCCAGTCCTTCTTCTTCCAGACCCTGGAATGAGTATGGTGAAGATCTTGGTTTGTATGCCCCACCCCGAAAGAGAACAGCACCGTATTTTTTAACCTCTTTTGCAATCGTCATGGCCTGGGCATGACTTTCAACGGCACACGGACCTGCAATGATAACAATTCTGTCACCTCCCACCACAACACTTCCGATCCTGACTTTTGAGTCTTCAGATTGAAAATGACGACTCACTAGCTTATAAGGTGTTTTAATGGGCATGACATCAGCAATACCATCAATCTGTTTTAATTCATCCCTCTTTTTTTTGCGATTTCCGATAATACCAATAACAGTCCTGCCTGCGTCAACAATCTCACGGATAATACACCCTTCATCGGAAAACATATTTTTAATTTTATCTTTCTGATTCTGTGTGATTTTCTTATCAAGTACTACTATCATCTCTTCTCCCTTAGTAAAATATGTATATAAAATAAAAAAAGGCTCCAAGAATTTTTCCAGGCGCCTTAAAAACGAAAAAGCCCCGGGTGGCTTGCGTGTCCACCCGGGGCTTTACTAACTATAATTATTAGTAATTATACCGGATGAACGCTTCTAAACAAATAAAAAAAGCGCCCAAAATAAATTACTTTAATATATCTTGATATATTTTTATTCATAACAGTCATCTGATTTCTTAAAAACCAGCTTAAAATTTCAAAATACCGGCCATTTTTTTGGATGTCAAGTAATTTTTGGATAATTTGTGATTGTCGTTTATTCAAGGTGTTTTATTGTTCCTTGCTGAACGATACACTATTGTTTCACAATGCAACACATGATACACATGACACACAATTTATTTGTTAAAATTCATTAGCCAGTTCCAAGTTAAATCTTTTAACATCGCTTTTCATGGTAATTTTCTAATTGAGCGAATTAACAAGGAGATCCGGCGTCGAGAACCAGGGTCGCTTCACTGTTCCCCAACGAGGCATCATTACTAAGGCGGGTAAACGCCGTGCTTTATCTATTATTTAATTTGTGTGTGTTCATTTTAGTTCAGTATTCAGGCTGACTGCATTCAAATTCTGGCATATTATT
>CAYZCC010000154.1:4472-5381 GCA_964476805.1 uncultured Desulfobacula sp. | reverse complement strand
GAATAGTGATCCAGGGGATGAAAACACTGGGTGTACCCATCATATGGATGGAACAGATACCCAAAAAGTTAGGCCCGACTACAGATATTATTGCAGAGCATATGACGGATGAAACGCCCATTGAGAAATTTTCTTTCTCCTGTTGCAGTGAGCCCAAATTTATGGATGAATTCAAAAAAACAGGAAGGCGCCAGGTTCTTTTAACTGGAATTGAAACCCATATCTGTGTTTTCCAAACGGCATATGACCTGATGAAAAATCAGGGGTGTGATGTTCAGGTCATTTCTGACTGCGTCTCTTCGAGAACAAAAGAGAATAAGGATATTGGTATTCAACGGATTGTTCAATGCGGCGGTCAGGTCAGTTGTGTTGAAATGATCTTTTTTGAATTTTTGAAAGCGGCCAGGGGAGATGAATTTAAACAGGTTATTAAGTTAATAAAGTAGTTTATACTGCGATTTTGATAAAACTGCAGGCAGGTTTGATACAACTGTCAGGCAGGTAACAGGCCAAATAATATGAAAAAGCAGGATGAATACCAGGGTTTTGAGCAAGGTCCTATACGACCTCCCAGCGAGGCAGACAGTCTTCTGATCCGATTGACACGCAACTGTCCATGGAATCGGTGCACTTTCTGTAGAGTGTATAAGAGAAGTGAGTTTTCCTTAAGAACAATGGAAAATATTCTTAAAGATATTGACTGCCTGTATCATTATATAGAGCGGATCAAAAAGAAGGCAGCGTCAGAAGGGTATATTGACAACGCGGGTCTCAATACCCTTTTTAACACGCTAAAAGATAAAGACCGCATGGCCTTTAATGCGGCTGCAAACTGGTATGCATCCGGCATGAAATCTATTTTTTTACAGGATGCCAACTCACTTATCATGAAACCGGATGATCTTGTAT
>CAYZCC010000154.1:0-4462 GCA_964476805.1 uncultured Desulfobacula sp. | reverse complement strand
ATCTTGTATATATTCTTGAATATTTAAAAAAATGTTTTCCAGATATTGACAGGATTACTACTTATGCAAGAAGCCATACCATTGTCAGGATCAAGCAGGGTGATCTTCTGCGAATAGCAGATGCCGGGTTGAACCGGGTACATGTGGGAATGGAATCAGGTTCTGACATTGTTTTAAAAATGGTTAACAAGGGGGCTTCAAAGGCCAGTCATATCAAGGCGGGTTTAAAGATCAAAAGAGCGGGAATGGAGTTGTCAGAATATGTGATGCCGGGCCTTGGAGGTATTGAATACTCCATCGAGCATGCAATGGAAACAGCATCTGCACTCAACCGTATCAATCCTGACTTCATAAGGATCAGAACACTTGCTGTCACCCGGGGGACAAAACTTGCAGAGGAAGCAGAATCAGGAGCTTTTCAAAAACCCACTGATATAATGATAGCCAAAGAGTTAAGGCTGTTTCTTGAAACCCTTGATGGAATTGACTCCTATATAAAAAGTGATCACATACTCAACCTCTTTGAAACCATTGAGGGTAAGATGCCGGATGAGAGGGATAAAATGATTGGCATTATTGATTACTTTTTTAATCTGGATCCTGATAAGAGGGTTCTGTACCAGGTAGGAAGGAGAATGGGATTATTCCGGGGCCCCCATGAAATGGAAGAAAACCCCCATATTGAGAGTGTCAGACAGGCATGTGACAATTACAAAATTACATCTGAAAATATCGATTCTGTCATTGATTATCTCATGAAACGGTTTATCTGATTTGCTCTTGAAATCTTCAGCTGACTTTCGTGCAGTTTATGTTCATATTCCTTTTTGTATTCAAAAATGTATCTATTGTGATTTCTATTCCACAACCGATCTTGATTTAATCCCGGATTATACAAAAGCGCTTGAAACAGAGATTAAAATCAGATCCGGCAGAGAGAATAAAATAAATACAATATATTTTGGCGGCGGCACGCCATCTCTTCTCTCCATAAAAGAGGTTGAGGCTCTTTTGCAACCCATTAAAGAGAGGTTTTCAATTTTATCAGATGTTGAGATCACTTTTGAGATTAATCCCGGAAGTGTGGATTTGAAATATCTTGAAGAGTTAAGAAACATCGGGATAAACAGGCTCAGTATCGGTGTCCAGTCATTCAGGGATGAAAAGCTTGAATTCTTAAAGCGGATTCACACGGCTGATCAGGCTTTCAAAGCGGTTGATGACGCAAAAAAGGCTGGATTTTCCAATATCAGCCTGGATATGATATACGGACTCTCTTTTGAGACACGATCAACCTGGCGGGATGACCTTGAAAAAGCGGCTGCAGTGATGCCGTCACACCTCTCCTGCTATATGCTTACAGTTGAGCCTTTCACACCCCTTGACCAGGGCGTGAAAAAAGGGGGAATTAAACCGCTGGACAGCAGCGCCATCTCCCGGCTCTTTAAACAGACTGCCCGGCTCTTAAATAAACATGGATTTGAACACTATGAAATTTCAAACTTTGCAAAGGGCAGGGGATTTCGGTCAAAACACAATTCTCAATACTGGAATGGGACGTCCTACCTTGGATTTGGCGCATCAGCCCACGCCTTTGATGGTGAAAAAAGATCATGGAATCATAAAAGTATAACAAAATATTTAAAAGACATTGATTCAGGAAGGCTGCCAATTGAAGATTTTGAAATACTGACTTTCGAGCAGAAAAAACTTGAAGCAGTCATGCTTGGCCTGAGAACCTGTGACGGCATTGATCTTAGAAAGTATAAAAACAGTTTCCACACCTCTTTCCAGGATGAGTTTCAAAGTACTGTAAAAAAAATTCTTGATCACTCCATGGGTTATTTGAGCAGCAGAAGATTCGTACTCAATCTTGATGGGAAAACCTGTTTAAATAGCATTTTGGAAACCTTTGCCCGACAGATATAGCGCGTTACCGTTTTCTTCTTAACTCTCTTGTGTCTCCCACCCGTATGGTGACCTTGATCGAGTCAAAATATTCTATCAGGGGGATGACAAATTTTCTTGAAACCTTTGTCATCTCTTTAAATTCCGGGGTGGTGATTGATTCATTGGCCTGCAGAAATTTCACAAGTTTCTGTTCCAGTAAACCGATCTTATCTGAATCAAAATAGAGATCATCTTTTGTCTTTACAATTGATTTTTCATCAACCAGCATATGAAGCACATCTGTGGATGTTTTTTTATCAATATTGAGATCCTGGCAGATGGTTCTGAAAAAGGGAGGTGTCAAACCGCTGGTCTTATAAATTTTTTTGATTTTCTCCTTGACTTTATGCTGGTCGACCTGGAGAGCGACTTTGTGATCTGACAGTTTTATAATATTCTTATCAAGTATAATCAGATTTTCCTTTGACAATCGGGTAAAGAGAACATTGAAAAATTTTGTATCATGAATATACTGAAATTTTGACTTCAGCTCCTGGGTCGGCATCCCTTCCTTCAGCGGGTTTTTTTCATGAAATGTCTGCACCCTTTCAATAATTTTTTTCTTGAAATCATCAAAAAAAGCGCCGGATACAAAAACCTGCTTCTCCTTGTCAGTCTGTACAATCTCCTTTTTTGCCAGAAGTTTCTGAAGGGTGGGTTTGAGTTTTTTATCAGGAATATTGGTCATTACACGCAGATCAGAAAAGCAGACGCCATGATGGCCTTTCAGGGACAGGAAGAATAAAATGGTCTGTTCATTGTCCTTTTCAAGAAGTTTTTCAAGTCCCTGGATAACATTTTTATCAAATAGTTTGTGTTTTTGTGAAGCCGGATTCAGTATACTGCCTCCGCCAATGGTTCTTACCGGAGAATAACTTCTTATGACATATCTGTCATCCTTGATACAGCATACAGGTGATTCAAGCCGGAACTGGACAGGAGCACTCTCTCCAGGGATCAACTCTTTTCTGTCCAGCAGGATCATATAGCCGAGGATCTCACTGGTTCCTGAATGAAACCTTATTTTTGTTCTCTGTTTTGCAGGTTTTGCGTTGCTCTTGAGATAAAGAAAATCTGCATCCACCATGTAACTTTCAATAAGCGCATTGGGAAGGGAGAGAATATCGCCTCTGAATATAGAAGCCTTGTCAAGCCCCTGAAAATTAATGGCCGTTCTTGTGCCGGCAGCCGCCGTCTCTACGCTGGCACTGTGGACCTGAATCCCCCTGACTTTGGATAGCGTGTGTCTGGGATAGACCATGATTCCATCTCCAACATTGATGCTTCCGGAAGCCAGAGTTCCTGTAACGACAGTACCAAATCCTTTCATGGAAAAGACACGGTCAACAGGAAGTCTGAAAATAGAGGAGAACTCTCTTGCAGGAATGGCTTTGCAGATGGTTTCAAGGGTTGCAGTAAATTTATCAATCCCCTCATTGGTTACGGAAGAGAGGGCAATTACAGGTTTGTCTTCAAGAAAAGTGCCCGCTATAAAATCGTTTATATCTTCCCGGGCAAGTTCCAGAAGATCTTTATCCACCATATCTGTTTTGGTCAACGCTACAATCCCATGCTGCACTCCCATGAGGTTGCATATCTCCATATGCTCCCTGGTCTGGGGCATCACACCTTCGTCGGCTGCAATCACCATTGTGACAATATCAATGCCGCTGGATCCTGCCACCATGTTTTTAACAAATTTTTCATGTCCCGGCATATCAACAATACCAATATGCTGACCGCTGGGAAGATCAAGCGATGCAAATCCAAGTTCTATGGTGATGCCGCGTTTTTTCTCCTCTTTAAGGCGGTCGGTTTCTACTCCGGTCAAAGCCTTGACCAGGCTTGTTTTTCCATGGTCAATGTGTCCGGCAGTTCCAAGAATTATATTCGGTTCCAATTGAAAACACCTCGGGTTTAATTATTGTCTATTTTTTTTTAAAAAAGGACATGCCGTATGCCAGGGCAACCAGAACAAGTCCTGTAATCACACCATGAAAAATAGTCCATTCCGGTCTGAACATCCTTATAAGAATGATTCCAAATACCATACCGAGAATGAGTCTCACCGTGAATATTAATAAAGCATTCATAAAAAATTCTTTAGTTCTAGTTCTTATTTTGTCGAAATAATTTAATTGTTCTGGATCATAGTCAAACAGGAAGTGAAAATCAATGTTAAAGAGATGGGATAGAAAAAACTATTGAAAAACAGGTTCTGTTCTGATAGTTATACATTTTTACTGTGGTGGGTGTAGCTCAGTTGGCAGAGCGCTAGGTTGTGGTCCTGGATGTCGAGGGTTCAAGCCCCTTCACTCACCCCATTTTAAAATGATTAATTAAAAATCTTTTTTTAATTATCCGCCCGAAACTCAATATGGGTTATGAAAAACTGACTGCCATATGATTGAGAATCGGGTTTTGTTTTATAAAGAAAGCCCAGGTTCATTCATGCTGAAGTTTGACAGTTATTCAGAAGTTTTTCCATTTTTTACGTGTAAGGTACTGAAAT
>CAYZCC010000153.1:0-5423 GCA_964476805.1 uncultured Desulfobacula sp. | reverse complement strand
ATCTAATCTCTCCCGTCAAATTCAATGAAGAATTTTAAAAAGATACTCGGATTTTATTTGGCATACTTTTTAATGTTTTGAATTTATAAGATTTTTTATGTGAAACAGAAATTTTTCCTATAATAACAATCACTTTTACAACCCTCTATTTTTAAAAGGTATTTTAACATTTCAAGGGGAATTAAAGTTTTATATAAAAATTTTTCCTTTGATTTACTATGTTTTTCTTTGATTTACATAAAATTAAGTAAAAAGTGCACCTTATTTTAAAAATCAACTTTCACAGCGGTTTCACAATTTTATTTTATAAAAATTTATCTTTATGCTATATAGTTTCCGATGAAATCTTTAAAAAACCTTCCAACTATTGGTATTACCATGGGAGATCCTGTGGGTATCGGCCCTGAGATACTTGTTAAAGCTTTAAATGACCGTAAAATCTATACCATTTGCAAGCCTGTAATCATTGGAGATTCATCTGTTATCCAGCAGGCTTTAAAACTTTTAAATTTCAATCATACCAGGATTAATATTATCGATGACCCGGCAGAGGGCAGATATAAATTCAATTGCCTGGATATCATTGATATTTCAAATATTAAAAGAGAGTGTTCTAAACTGCGGCAGCCTGATATTGAAACTGGAACTGTAATGAAGGCGTATATCATAAAAGCAGTTGATCTTGCATTAAAAAAGCAGATCTCCGCTCTTGTAACATGCCCTATTACTAAAACAGCTTTAAAACTGGCCGGTTCAAAATTTCATGGACATACTGAATTGATTGCGCACCAAAGCAAAACAAGACATTATGCCATGATGATGGCAGGTGAAAAGCTTAAGGTTGTTCTTGTTACCGTTCATATCCCCCTCTCCCTTGTACAGGAGCGCTTAACTGCCGATGAGATTTTTACAAAGATAACTCTCACTCACACTTCTTTAAAAGAACGCTTTCATATTAAAAATCCAAAAATAGCTGTTGCAGGATTAAATCCACATGCAGGGGAAGCCGGCATGTTCGGGTTTGAAGAGCTAAATATCATATCTCCTGCTGTCAAGCTTGCACAAAAGAAAGGATTGACTGTTGTAGGCCCTCTGCCGCCGGATACTGTTTTTTACCAGGCAGTCAACGGCAAATATGATGCTGTCATCTGCATGTATCACGACCAGGGGGCCATTGCTTTTAAACTGATCCATTTTAAGGATGGCGTAAACACCACACTCGGTCTGCCCATTATCAGGACTTCAGTGGACCATGGTACTGCCTATGATATTGCCTGGAGAGGAATTGCTGATCCTTTAAGTCTTATACAGGCAATTAAAATGGCGACATTTCAAGCGGACAACTTTCATGATAGTTTAAACGCTGAACTTTAATAAATGTATAGTGATAAGATAATCATTCAAGGTGCCAGAGAGCATAATCTTAAAAATATCAATGTGGAAATACCCAAAAACAGTTTAACTGTTATTACCGGTCTTTCAGGCTCAGGAAAATCAACTCTTGCTTTTGATACGTTGTATGCTGAAGGCCAGCGGCGATATGTTGAATCTCTCTCCACCTATGCAAGACAGTTTTTAGGACAGATGGATAAGCCAGATGTGGATACAATAATCGGGCTGAGCCCTGCCATATCCATTGAACAGACAAAAACCAGCCACAACCCGAGATCCACTGTTGGCACCATCACAGAAATATATGACTATCTTCGACTCTTATTTGCACGAGTCGGCAAATCATATTGTCATCAATGTAATGCGCCAATCTCCTCCATGTCCATTGATCAAATTACAGATCAAATTATGGAACTTGATGAAAAATCAAAAATTATTATTCTTGCACCCCTGATTACCGGACAAAAAGGCGTTCATAAAAAGCTATTATCCAAAATAAAAAAAGAGGGTTTTGCAAGGGTCAGAATTGATAATAAAATCTATTCAACAGATCAGTCTCTTCCTCTTGAAAAAAATAAAAAACACTCTATTGATGCAGTTGTGGACAGACTTGTTATTAAACATGGCATTGAAAAACGTCTTGCGGACTCTCTTGAACTTGCGCTCTCTCTTTCAAAGGGAGAGGTGAATATCCTTGATATAAACCGGGACAAAGAGATTCTTTTCAGCGAAAAAGCATCATGCGTTCAATGCAAAGTAAGCTATCCGCCTTTTACTCCTGCATCTTTTTCATTCAACTCACCCAAGGGAGCCTGCCCTGAGTGCGGCGGTTTAGGAGCGATGACAGAATTTGATCCTGATCTGATTATTCCTGACCCAAAAATCTCTTTGCGGCAGGGTGCGGTTATCCCTTGGGAAAACCGTGATTCCTTACAGTTTATGGAATTTCTGGATGCGCTTGTGACCCACTATAATGAAAATATCTACAAACCCTATAGTGCGCTTTCAAACAAATTCCAGCAGGTACTGCTTTATGGCTCAAAAAAAGAAAAGATACCCTTTTATGTTGAACGAATGGGAAAGAAAATTGTTTTTCATAAACAGTTTGAGGGTATAATTCCCACTTTAAAAAGGCGTTATCATGAAACAGATTCCAGTTATATCAGAGAAGATATAAAAAGGTTTATGAATTTTAAAACCTGTTCGTTCTGCAAAGGGACAAGACTGAATAAAGCCTCCAGTTCAGTAAAGGTTGGAAACAAAACAATACATGAAATAACGTCTCTATCCATACAAAATTCAAATCACTATATCACTTCACTGAAACTAGAAAAAAAGGATCAGTTTATTGCAAAAAATATTTTAAATGAACTGACACAACGTCTGAATTTTTTAGAAAATGTGGGTCTTGAATATCTGACTCTTGGCAGGTCAGCTGCAACTCTTTCCGGTGGAGAGAACCAGAGGATACGACTTGCTGCCCAAATCGGATCGAAGCTGACCGGAGTGCTTTATGTGCTGGATGAGCCAAGTATTGGACTGCATCAAAAGGATAATGCAAGATTGCTTAAAACCTTAATGGACCTTCGCAATCTTGGCAATACGGTATTGTTGGTTGAGCACGATGAGGAGATTATCCGTTTTTGCGACCATGTGATCGATATGGGACCGGGGGCTGGAATTAATGGGGGTGAAATTATGTTTTCAGGGACTCCGGAACAGTTAATAAAAAATAGAATTTCACTGACAAGTCTATATCTCTCTGGTCAGAAATCCATTAAAACTCCTGAAAAAAGAAGAGAAGGTTTTAAAAAATCATTAAAAATATATCAAGCAGACTCAAATAACCTAAAAAATATTGATGTCTCTTTTCCTCTGGGCTGTTTTACCTGTGTCACCGGTGTTTCAGGATCAGGCAAATCGACACTGGTCTTATCAACTCTTTACCCAATTCTTGCAAACCACATCAACCATTCAAAAAAAATTAAAGGGAGTTATAATAGAATTGAGGGCATTGAGTCCCTTGATAAAATTGTTCATATTGATCAATCTTCCATTGGGAAAACCCCAAGAAGTAACCCGGGCACTTATACCCAGGTATTTAACCCGATCAGACAACTCTTTTCACAAACCCGTGAAGCAAAAGCAAGAGGATACAAACCAGGACGATTCAGTTTTAATGTTAAAGGCGGAAGATGTGAAGCCTGTTCAGGTGACGGTATTGTTAAAATTGAGATGCATTTTCTGCCAGATGTATATGCCGTATGTGATGTCTGCAAAGGGAAACGATACAACAGAGAAACACTTGATATAAAATACAAAGATAAAAATATTGCACAGGTGCTTGATTTGACTATTAATCAGTGTGCACAATTTTTTGAAAATATTTCATCCATCAGAACTAAATTTGAGACTCTGATGGAAGTAGGAGTTGGATATATAAAGCTCGGTCAGGCAGCAACAACACTTTCAGGAGGTGAAGCGCAAAGGATAAAACTTGCAAAGGAGTTAAGCAGAAAAGGAACAGGAAAAACCATATACATACTGGATGAACCCACAACAGGACTGCATTCTGATGATATTAAAAAATTGATGTTTGTGCTTAACAAACTGGTGGATGCAAAAAACAGTGTCGTTGTAATAGAGCACAATCTTGATGTTATTAAATGTGCAGATCACATTATTGATCTGGGGCCTGAAGGTGGTGATAAGGGCGGAGAAATAGTGGCAGTTGGAACCCCTGAAGAGATCGCCGATAATAAAAAATCATATACCGGCTATTATCTTAAAAAAATGTTTCAAAGCAAGATGGCAGAAAAAAACAGATAAACACATTTTTAATCAAGGTGGTCAAAATTGGGTTATAAAAATGGGTCATTTTTCGGTTGTAAAACCGGCTGAGAGATACTATCGATAATTTATGCCATTAAACACTATTTTCTTTTCTATGCGGACGATAAAACGCGAAACCTAATGCAACAAATATGATGATAAGGCCAATGAACTCTATTGTTCCAATAAGCTGGCTGAATAGAACATAATCAAGTATAATGGCCACCAATGGCGTAGCGAAAGCATAAGGCGAAACCTTACTAGGCCCCCAAGCCTTTAGAAGGACAATGTAAAGTACAAATCCCACGGCAGAGCCAATTAAAACCAGCCATATCCATGCAAAAAAAGCGTGAGCGGTAAATATGGCTGTAAAACTTTTTGCACCATGAAATGGAACTTCAACTAGAAGAGAACCAAAAAGAACTATGATGCCACCCAAAAGATTTTGCCAACCCGCAAGCGAAACAGCCGAGTTACGCGCGAGCAGTGGCCGACCCCACACTGAACCATAACAATACGCAAGGGTGCCAATCACGATTGCAACGAGGCCTAGAAACTGAAAATTGCCATCAGTTTTATCCAGACCGACGGTGCCGGGCACAAAAATACATGCAATCCCTGCGACACCTAGTACAATTGACACCAAACGAAAAAAGTTCAGCTCTTCCTTAAGCAGGACAAATGCAAAGAAGGGAAGAAAAATTGGTATCATCCCCTGAACCACAATAGCGGTTACGCTAGCCGAGACAAATTGCTCCCCCCAAAAAATCATCGCAAAACATATCGAAATGACCAATGAGCTCATTAATATCAGCGGCCATATGTCTTGCTTTACAACGATCAACTCTTTTTTTCCACGAAATACCGCTATTGCGCCTAGTATTAGCAATCCCGCAGCTACAAAGCGTGTTCCCGCAAAAAACAGAGGTGGCACAGTGGCGACACCCACTTTAATTGCCACCCACGTCGATCCCCAACTGAAACAAAGAACAGCAAATAAAAAGACGTTCATCATTTTATGGCCTGCTACATACAAGAATTGCCGAGTTACCAAACACAAACCGATCTTCTTCTAAGATGCGGGTATGAGTGAAGCCGATAGACAAAAGTTCATCCTCCAATTCCCTGTCATTCATAACTTTATAAGGTTTTTCTTACACGTTGCAAAAATCCAGACAACTACTCATCTGCTGCAGTAA
>CAYZCC010000152.1:0-5481 GCA_964476805.1 uncultured Desulfobacula sp. | reverse complement strand
ATAACCTCTACATCCATACGATATACATAAGGGAGAGGTACGTCTAATTTTAGAGGAAATGTTGCAAAAAAATATGACTGTAATGGGTATGAAAAATGGAAATGGAAAAAGATAGAGTCTTTGCCAGTAAAAAACAGAGAATACTTCCCTTTGAATTTAATAGAGAAGTAACAGATGTTTTTGATGATATGCTAAACCGCTCAGTGCCTTTATATGGTCAGAGTATCAAAAGGCAGGCACAGCTTACGGTTCGCTATTATCAGGACCAAAGCCTCATTTATGACCTTGGGTGCTCCCATGGAAACCTTGGGATTTTAATTCTTGAACAGTTTGAACACAGAAGGTTTTCAATGGTTGGAGTGGACAGCTCCAGATCGATGATTGATAGATATTCCAAACGTCTTCGAACATACAACAGCGTTGAAAATATTGATCTCATATGCAGTTCTCTGGAGAATATTCATATTAAAAATGCATCTGTGGTATTAGTCAACCTTACGCTTCAGTTTCTTGATAAACAAAAGCGAAAGGATCTTATAAAAAAAATCTATCAGGGTTTGAATCACAAGGGAATCCTTCTTTTAACAGAGAAGACAGTTCATCCATCAAATCATATAAATACGCTTCAGACAGAATTTTATAATAAATTTAAAATTGAAAACGGATACTCCCAGCTTGAAATCAGCCAGAAAAGAGATGCCCTTGAAAAGGTTCTTGTGCCAGACACCATTGAAACCCATGAAAACAGGATTTTAAATGCCGGGTTTACGCATTTTGATGTCTGGCTTAAATGGTTTAATTTTGCCGCCATGATTGCCATAAAAAATAGTGAAAATTAAACATTTCATAAAGATCACACGTTAAATGGAAAGATTGCTTAAAAGAGTTCATGAATTTAAGATTGACACCTACTGTAAGGATCTTGAGAGAGTCATAAGAGAAAAGAGAGTTTTTCTTGATAACGCCAGAGGTAATTTTTTAAAATTCAGAAGTATTCTGGACACAATTTCAGAACATACCCCCTCCTGCATAGATTTAAAAGGGCGTGCCATTACAATCGGCAACAGATCAGATATCACAAAAAAAGAGTACACCGTATTAAAAAGCCAGCTAAAACAGCTCTGTCCATGGCGGAAAGGTCCGTTTCATGTTTTTGGAATCACCATTGATTCAGAGTGGCAGTCATGGATGAAGTGGGAACGGCTTGAGAACCATATCAGCACTCTTAAAGGCAGACGAATTCTTGATATCGGTTCCAGTAACGGATACTATATGTTTAAAATGGCAGCCGGAAGACCGTTGATGATTCTGGGTGTTGAACCCCAGAGTTCATTCTATTTCCAGTATCTTGCCATGCAAAAATTTTTAAGATTAGAGAATGTATTCTCTCTTCCCATACCCTATGATCAGTTACCAAAGATGGAGAAAATTTTTCATACAGTATTCTGCATGGGAGTTTTATATCATCGAAAATCCCCAGTTGAGATGCTGAAAGATATATATGATTCCATGAAACCCGGAGGAGAACTTGTTCTTGAAAATCTTGTGATTGATTCAAAGCAGAATATCTGCCTTTTTCCAAGAAACAGATATGCAAAAATGCGGAATATATTTTTTATTCCCGATCTTCTTGTTTTGGAATCATGGCTTTTACGAGCTGGTTTTACAAATATACGCTGTATTGATATTTCAAAGACTACTTTAAAAGAACAGCGAAAAACAAGGTGGATTCATACGGAAACCCTGAAGGATTTTCTTGACCCAGATGATCCTTATAAAACCATAGAGGGGTATCCAGCGCCAGTCAGAGCTGTCTTTATTGCCGATGCCGGCAGATAAGCGGTATTATGAAGTGTCAAGGGAATCAGTCCAGGAAAGGGTTTATGAAACTTCATTAATTGTGAAAATTCAAGTGTATTGCAGGGAGAAACTTAAATGTCAAAAAAGATAAGTATCATAGGGGTCCCCATGGATTTAGTGGAGATGAACCCAATTTTTGATGTTGCAAATAAAACATCTCTGCTGGCTGTCGAATTAATATTATCGGCCCTTGGGAAGCGTATTTTGTGAACCCGGATTATTGTCATCTGGATGCGTATCTTTCTGCCCTTAAAAGATATAAGGGGTTTAGCGGCGATATTGTCTGTCATAAAACGCTTCAATCCCAGAGAGCCGTTTTTGCAGATGAAAATTTTGAGCAGAAGTCCAATATTTCCATCCTTTTAAAAAGTCTGGGTATAAAAAAACTTTACAATCATCAGAAAAAAGCCATAACAATGGTTAAAAATGGTATCCACACTGTAATTGCCACACCACCTGCCAGCGGCAAAACCCTTATCTATAATATTCCGGTTATCGATGAAATAATAGAGGATCCTGAAACTCAGGCGCTCTATCTTTTTCCTCTCAAAGCGCTTGCCCGGGACCAGCTGGCGACCGTGCAGCATCTTTTTGATGCTGTCAACACATTGAACAAAACCCCGAACCCGTTGAAAGCGGCTGTATATGATGGCGATGTCTCTTCTTATCAAAAAACAAAACTGCGTAAAAATCTACCCCATATCTTATTGACAAACCCTGAAATGCTTCATCTTTCCATTCTGGCCCATCATCATCTGTGGGAAAACTTTTTTAAAAATTTAAAATACATTATTATTGATGAAGTTCACACCTACCGCGGCATCATGGGTTCCAATATGGCCTGGGTATTTCGAAGACTTTTAAGGATATGCACTCTTTACGGTTCGAGTCCGGTTTTTATTTTCTGCTCTGCAACCATTTCCAACCCGGCTTCTCTGGCCAATAAACTGACAGGTCTTGCAATAGAAGTTATTGAAGAATCAGGGTCTCCATCCGGAAAAAAAGATGTTATTTTAATGCGGGGCATTGAAGGGGCTGCCCAGACTGCAATCACCCTTATTCATGCAGCTGTTCACAGGAATTTGAGAACCATCTGCTATACACAGTCCAGAAAGATTACTGAATTAATTGCTCTCTGGGCTTCCCGGAAAGCAACATCATTTTCCAGCAGAATCAGTGCCTACAGGGCAGGTTTTCTGCCTGAAGAGAGAAGATTGATTGAACAGCAGCTGAGCTCTGGAGATCTTCTTGCTGTAGTATCCACCAGTGCTTTGGAGCTGGGTATTGATATTGGGAATCTTGATATCTGTATACTGGTTGGTTACCCCGGAACCATCATGTCAACCTGGCAGAGAGCAGGCAGGGTCGGGCGGGACGGCAAGGATTCCGCATTGATACTGATTGCCCATGAGGATGCTCTGGATCAATATTTTATAAACCATCCAGATGTTTTTTTCAGTATGCCTCCTGAAAAGGCAGTGATCAATCCTGATAACAGATTTGTCTTAAAAAAACATCTGGAGTGTGCAGCCGCTGAATTAAGACTGGATCAGTCTGAACCTTTTTTAAAAAATAAAATTGTTAAAGAAACCATATCAAAACTTGAATATGAAGCCAGACTTTTAAGAAGTTTTAAAGGCAATTTGTGGTATGCTTCCAAAAAATCACCCCACAGAGATGTCAATTTAAGGGGGGCTTCCAGGAGTATCCCCATTTTTCTTGATAAAACCAAACGCTCTCTTGGCGAGATAGATCAACACAGATCCTTTTTTGAAACCCATAAGGGGGCAGTCTATCTGCACAGAGGAGCGTCTTATATTATTACCCGGTTTGACCATGAGAAAGCAGTGATTCAGGCAAAAAAAGAAGATGTGATCTATTTTACAAAGGCGCGGTCATCAAAAAATACCCGGATATTAAAACAGCTTGATTCATGCAGGGTTCTGGGTACAAACGTCGGATTTGGAACCCTGAAAATTATTGAGCAGGTAACAGGATATGAGAAGAAACTTGTCTCCAGCCAGAAATCAATCGGCATCATACCCCTTGATCTGCCAAAACTTGAATTTGAAACCCAGGGATTGTGGATTGAAATCCCGGATGTTGTCAGAGACAGGATTGAAATAGATATGATGCATTTCATGGGAGGAATACATGCCCTGGAACATGCCGCAATCGGTATGATGCCGCTGCTTGTCATGACAGACCGAAATGATCTTGGGGGAATTTCCATACCATTTCATCCCCAGACAGGAAAAGCGGCTGTCTTTATTTATGATGGGGCTCCAGGAGGTCTTGGATTAAGTCGACAGGCTTTTGAAAATTCAAAAGAGCTGCTGAAAAGAACTTTTGATGTTATTCAATCATGCAGGTGCGAAACAGGGTGTCCTGCCTGTGTACACTCGCCTAAATGCGGATCTGGAAACCGTCCCATAGATAAAGCATCCGCTCTGAAAATCCTTGAATTAATGTTTCATTTGCCTGAAAAAGAGAGACTGAAGGCGCAGCACTGCCCGACAGATTTTATAATGGATAAACCGGATCCAGAAGTGATATCAGAAGATATCTCAAGTGATGATACAGATAAATATCACAATCAAAAAGATTTAAAATATGCCGTTCTTGATCTAGAGACACGAAGATCTGCAAAAGAGGTGGGCGGGTGGAATCGGGCAGAGAAAATGGGCGTCAGTTGTGTTGTTGTTTATGACTCTATAACAGATAGATACACAGAGTACATGCAGGGTGATATTGATTTTCTTTTCCAGGATCTTAAAGAGTTTGATCTGGTGATCGGGTTTAATATCATAAAATTTGACTATAAAGTATTATCTGGTTTGAGCCGTTTTGACTTCTGTTCACTTCCCACTCTGGATCTTCTGTTAAAAATTCATGAAAGACTTGGCTACCGGCTCTCCCTTGACCGTCTTGCGACCCAGACCCTTGGTACATCCAAAAGTGCAGACGGCCTCATGGCACTCAAATGGTGGAAAGAGGGGAAAATTGATAAAATACTTCACTACTGCCGGCAGGATGTAAAATTGACAAAAGATTTATATCTTTATGGTAAGAAAAACAGGTTTCTGGTATTTAAAAACAAAGCGGGCAACAGGGTCAGAATTCCGGTGGAGTGGTGATTTTTAATTTATACAGGAGACAATTTTACTTAATGCTTCTCCTGCCTTGCCCCTTATCAGGATATCACATACTTTGTCATAGGGTGTTTCCGATAAATTGATGATAACAAGAAATGCGCCGGCATTTTTCGCATACTTCGGCATCAGTGATGCCGGCTGTACAAGCAGTGTGGATCCGACCACAATAAAAACATCACTTTTTGATGAAAGAATTTTCGCTTTTTGTGTCTCTTCAACCGGCATGGCCTGGCCAAACGAGATCGTGTCAGGCTTTAAAAATCCTCGTTCATAAAGTTTTGCCAGGCTTTTATGCCCCTGGTATTCCGCTTTCCGTTGAAATACCGGCTCCGGTAAAAACAATCATCTGTTCTGATTCTTTAATCTTTTCTGCAACAACCGCTGTTTTTTCATCCATTATTCGATCCTTTATTGGCACCTGTATAAAATTTTGAAAAAAATTTTTTATAAATATTTTCATAGAGTA
>CAYZCC010000151.1:3117-5517 GCA_964476805.1 uncultured Desulfobacula sp. | reverse complement strand
TACCCTCTCTGTTCAGCTTTTCCGCATTTTTCAAATGGAATTTCGCCTTCTCCTCCATCTCTCTTTCAATGGATATCTCTTTTCTCCTTATCACTGTAAAAGCCTTTACTCCTAAAAATAAAAATGCCGGAATTGATAACAGAACCACAAACAGCATAAAATTGATTTCCCTGTAATCCTCCAACACCTTGAGCCCCTCTTTTATCTCCAGAATATCCCGGTTAACAAGTGACACCTCTTTTTTAACAACTGACTGCTTTTTATTAAGATTTTGTGGTCTTTCTGCAGTATGTATCTTTTCAGAAGGGATAACATCAATGGACAGAGGTTGGGTGGCAACCGATTTAAAACGCTTTTCATCCCCATCAAAATATATTAATTCAACAGGCTTTATGGTGTATTTTCCAGGAGTGACCGGCACAATCGCCTTCTTGAATATTTTAGCGCCTCTATATCCCTTTTGTGTCAGCTCGATTGTTTCAACCGGGTTGTCATCATAAATTTTAAGTTCACCCTGATCAAAATCATCAAAATTGATTTCAGGCAGGCTTGCATCCATAATATTCCCCGTTCCAGAAATTTTAATGGTCAGTGTGGCGGATTCACCTGCTTTAAGCTTTTTCTGATCCATATCTGATACGATATCAAACTCTCCCACAAGCCCTGAAAATTTACCATTCCCACTGTATTCAGGCAGGGGTAAAACTTCTATCTCAACTGCATTTGAAACAACCCTGACAGGCTTGGACCTGTCTGAGAAAAGAAATGAGTCATTAAAATTTGATCTGACTGTAACCCTTGCAATCAATACGGCCGGTTTAATGGTAAAGTGTCCAGGATTTGAAGGAACAAGCAGATAATTGAGCTGGTTTACATTGAAGCGGACACCCTCTATATTCCGGGTATAACTCTTCTCCTCTTCAAATGGTTTTGCAGAAAAACCTCTAAACTCTGGTTGTTTTTCAAACCCCAGTCCAGACAGCCTCTTTGAGGTAAAAAACTGCAGAGTAAAAACGATCTGTTCGCCAGTATAAAAACGCTCTTTTCCCACAAATGCCCTGGCAAACAGATCTTTTACTTTGTCAGAATCCACAACATTCTCAACAACATTGATGAAAACAGGCTTTGTAAAAGCAGTCTGCCCATCCCGGGTGACCTTTATTGATGGGATTTTTAATCTGCCTTTTGACAAGGGAAGCAGAACATATTGATAACTTGCTTTTCTTTCAGATTTACCATTAATATAGTTGAAACTTGAAGAGGTTCCCCTTGATATGACCTTAAAATCCTTAATCATGGAGAGGTCAAGACCGGCCTTCCCGCCAGTGACCTCTACTTTTAAATATATGGAATCATCCTGTGTGATCCTGGTTTTATCCACATCTGCTGTGACATTAAAACCTGAGCAAATTCCAGGGACTGCAATCAAAAAGCAAACGATTATGAAAGAAATCTTTTTAAACGCCATATCTTACCACTCTTTTTCAATATACTCTTTTTCCATTGCAGGGATCATCGCCTTACCCGGCTTATCTTCAAGTCGGTTAAGCATATTTTCCATACTCTCTGCTGCCTGATTTTTCTGCCCATTCTCGAGGTCTGCCTGTTTCACTCTATGGCCATTTTCTGGTTCGGGTGGGGAAGATTTTTTACTCTGGTCTTGATTCTGATTCTCTTTCTGCTCGCTTTCTTTTTCTTTATCAGATTTTTGACGCTCTTGATCCTGCTTTTCCTTATCTTTTTTACTATCTTTTTTGTCTTTATCTGATTTTGAATTCTGCTGATTTTTCTCCTCTTTTTTCTTTTTAACAAACTCCAGATTCTCTTTTGCTTTTGTATCTTCAGGGAATTCTTTTAAAATATTTTCATACTCTTTTATTGCATCTTCAAGATTTCCCAGTCGATAATGGGTGTTGGCAAGATTGTAACCTGCATCATGACGCAGGTTTCTATCTTCTGATTCAAGTGCCTGTTTAAAATTTGTTTCTGCCTGATCATACTCTTCATTCATATAAGCAGCAACGCCAATATTATAGTAGAGTTTCAGGTTTTCAGAATCTTCAAGCTGTGCATCAATAAAATGTTTTTTTGCTTTAATATAATCTTGATCATTAAAAGCCTCTATTCCTGATTTTACACTGGAAGAGACATTTTTTGCCGCGGCAATGGAAGTGTTATTGAACCAGACGATGCTGAGTACAGAAACAAAAAGCATAATCGGCCATAAATTTTTCTTTTGTTTTGTTCTCTTTTCTATGGACAGAAAAAGCTCTATTAAAAGCAGGAGGACACCGGGAAACAAAAACCATTGAAACCTGTTTTCCCACACCTTCTTTTTCCCGGAAGCAAATGATTTCCTCTCCATTGTTCCCAGAATCTTATCTTTGTAAATCATATCAA
>CAYZCC010000151.1:0-3107 GCA_964476805.1 uncultured Desulfobacula sp. | reverse complement strand
TATCAAGGTCCATATCACCTGCCACTGACCTTGCATAAATACCGCCTGTTAAATCAGCAATTTTTTCAAGACTTTTCTCATCCACTTTTGACAAAACGATGTGACCCTGGGAATCTTTTAAAAACCCGCCTGCTTCATCTGGTATGGGTGCACCTGCAATATCACCCACCCCGATACAAAATATTTTAATTCCCTCTTTCGCCACCCTCTTTGCTGCCTGCTCGACATCACCAACCGTGCTTTCACCATCCGTAATTATAATAATTGCTTTTTCAGTATCAGACTCTTTTTCAAAACCTTTATAACACGCATTGACTGCATGTCCGATATTTGTGCCGCCCACAGGCAGAAATCCCGGATTCAGAGTTTTTAAAAAAATATTAAAGGCTTCATGATCAAGTGTTAAGGGGCATTGCAGGATCGCTCTTCCAGAAAACGCCACAAGCCCTGCCCTGTCAGATCTCATCATATTCAGCAGATCGATAATTTCCCTTTTTGCACGTTCAAGGCGGTTGGGTTTGATATCTTCTGCCAGCATGCTTTTTGAGCAATCCAGAGCAATCATGATATCCACACCTTTTTGATTTGTCTTCTCCCACTTAAATCCCATTTGCGGTCCTGACAGGGAAATAATGACAAAGGCAAGAGCAGCCGTGATCAAAAATGCCCTGACCCATGATTTTCCCGGATCATATCCAGGGGCAATAACACGAAGAATATCGCTTTTTGCAAAACTGGCCATCATCCTGTTTCGCTTTAAAATTCCATAAACCATTACGCCAAATACAAGAATTAAAGCCCACAGCAGATTCAATAGATATGGATGATTAAAATGCATATCTACGGCACCTTTAAAAACCTGGTATTACTCAATAAAATATAAAATAAGAGCAGTATTAATCCCGGCAGAAGAAACCATGGGTAGAACGCCTTATATTCGACCCATTTATCCACATCCACCTTGGTTTTCTCAAGATTATCAATTATTTCATAAATCTTTCCAAGTGATTTTAAATCCCGGGCCTGAAAAAAATCTGCCTGGGTCTGCTCTGCAATTATTTTTAAGGCTTCAAGATCCACATCAACCTTCTGGTAAACATAACGCTGACCGAACAGATCGTTAACAAGGAAAGGTGCTTTGCCTTTGCTTCCAACACCTATTGTATAAATCTTCACTCCTCTGTTGGCTGCAATTTTTACAGCATCCTTCCAGGACAGCTCTCCAGAATTACTTTTACCATCCGTCAGCAGAATAATAATATTGGATTTGCTCTTAATATCTTCAAGCCGTTTTAAAGAGATACCAATGGCATCACCAATGGCAGTTCTCGGGCCTGCGGATCCTATTTTCAACCGGTCAAGAATAAAGGCAATGGTGTTGTAATCCCTGGTTAACGGGAGCTGGGTAAAAGCATTGGATCCAAAGACTACCATTCCGATGCGGTCTCCCTCTCTTTTCATGATAAAATCAAGAACAACACCTTTTACTGCTTCAAGTCTTGTCACAATCCTGCCCTCTTTTTTAAAATCAAGTGCCCGCATGGATTCAGAAAGATCAAGGGCAAGAATTATATTCACCCCTTCAGTTGTGACATTGATTTTTTTATCACCAAACTGGGGCCTTGCAAGGGCGAGAATTAAAAATATCACAGCAGCGATTTTCAGTATCACCACAAGCTTTGAAAGTGTCACCATCAAAGAGTGATTTTTATCAATGCCTTTAAGAGAGGCGACTTTAATATGATGCCTGTTTTTATTTCTGAATTTAAAAAACAGAATCAATCCGACGGCAACAAAAAGCAGTAAAAAGAGAGGAGAGGCAAATCTGAACACTATTTTCCCTCCTCATGATTTGGTTCCTGGATTTTCTTTACCTCATCTTTTTGTTGATCAAGGGTTTCCTCGATTTTTGTAATATTCTGCTTTACAAACTCAAAATCTTTATCTGCCTGCGCTTTTAAAGGAGTAATCCCGGCGTATTTAAAGGAATCAGAAATATCTACAAATTTTGAAACCCTCTTTTTGATCCCCCTGTCAAAATCAAGACGATTCATATTTTTAACAAACTCCTGGGATGTCATCTCAATAGCATTGATATGAAAAGATCTGCCGATATAATTTCTCAAAACGGCTGTCAGATCAAAATAGAAAAGCCTCGGGTCAGACATGGCGTTGCCGGAAAGCAGATCAAGCTGTTTCAGGGCTGCATCATAGGGGTTCTCCGGCGCAGGAAGATACTTTAACTCTTTCGTCTGTGTTTTTTTTCTCCACATTTTTTTTATTATAAAAAAGAGCACTGCCAAAAGAGCGGCCACACCAAAGAGTGTCAATAATATTTGAAGGACCGCTGTATCAAAGCCTGCAGTCACAGGGGGTCTTATGCCGTGAATATCCTCCATTTAACGCAGCCGCCTCTCCCTGAATTTAAAGTACTGCAAAAGGGTATCCGATATGGAGGCTGAAGTTTCAATTTCAATGACATCACTTTTTGCCCTGGAAAAATGATCCCTGGTTTTGTCATGAATCTGCTTTTTCAAGGCAGAAAAGGCTTCCTCTGTTTTTCTATTAAACCCATCAAATACAATCTCTTTTGAAGTCTCAAGGTCTGAAAGGGTTACTATTCCTTTAAAAGGCAGTTTATATGCCCCTTTATCATAAATCATCACCCCAATGATTTCATGTCTCTGCTGCACCATTCTCAGGCTTTTTAAATAATTTTCATCAAGGAAATCAGAGAGAATAAAGGCAAAAGTTTTTTTTCTTGATATTTTTGCAAGATAATCCAGGGCAGCTGTTATATGGGTGCCTTTTCCCCGGGGCACAAAGGTGAATATCTCTTTTATCACTCTCCAGATATGGCTGGAACCTTTTTTAGGGGGTATATATTTCTCCACCTGATCAGTAAAGAAAATCACACCCACTTTATCACTGTTTTTAATGGCATTGAATGCAAGAACAGAGGCGGTTTCTGCAATCTTTTCAAATTTTTGTCCGCTGAATGTTCCAAATTTTAAAGAGGGACTCATATCAATGAGCAGCATGACAATACTTTCGCGCTCCTCTTTATAGAGTTTGATAAATGGTTTTCCAAATCTTGCAGAAACTTT
>CAYZCC010000150.1:0-5518 GCA_964476805.1 uncultured Desulfobacula sp. | reverse complement strand
CTCGAACAGGAATATCACAAATTGGGGTTGTGCCACACACGCTGTCGATCAGTTTAATCTAATCCTTATTTTTACAGGATGGTGATCTGAATGCGCAAACCCGAGGTGAATCCCCTCTACATTGACCATTTCAATATTGGGTGAAAGCAAAAAGAAATCAATGACAGTGGTAAGGGTTGTATTTTTATGATAGGGGGCAACAAGACGTCTGTTTGTTGGAATTTTACTGTCATATACCCATTGCCATTCAGAAAGATACGCCTCTTTAATATCCATACGGTTTTCTTTGTCCATGAGATTGTCTGAAAAGTCAGGGTTAAATTTTGGAGGGCACTGGTTCCAGTCTCCTCCAACAATTACATAATTGCCTTTTTCATACTCCCCTATTAAAAATTTTTTAAGATATGCCATCTGACCGCTTCTCAAACTGCCGTCATCATAGGCGGAATTGTGGGTATTCACTACAATCAACTCTTTTTTAGAATCATCCAGCCGGTATCTTGATACAAGAAAACATCTGTCCAGCATGAAAATACCCTGGGGCCAGGCATAATTACCCGGAAAAGAGTGTCTTACCATTGAAAAAGGTTCAAACCGTGAGAGGGTCTGCAACCCTGACAATACACTCCCAAGGGGATCTGAGGGCGGGACAGGCACAAAAAAGACATCATAATTTTTCCCAAAACCGGAATAGAATGAGGGGAATATATCTGCTAATTTTGCATATTCATCCGTGTAATAACTTCTTTTTGATTTTTTATCCACTTCCTGGAGCAGGAAAAAATCATTATCTTTCTGATCTGCAATGAACTCTGTAATGGCTTTAAAATTATTTTCTACCCTCTTTTCAGATGGCCTCACCTGTTTACCGCCGTCATAGAAAAAATCCATATCACGGCTTAATCCTGCATAACCGATGTTCCAGATCATAAGATTGAACTCTTTCTGCCCTGAAATAACTTTTGCATCCCTTTTTTCAAAAACAGTAGAAGCAGGAGCAGGCTTGTAATCTGAAAAGGTGGCATATCCCACAAGACCTGCAAAGCCAAGTATGATTAGACAAAGGATTCCAAAAGCAGCTTTTAAGAAATTTTTCATATGAGTGCTATAAGAGATTCTCCCGCTATAGTCAAGATTTAAACAGAACAATTGAATATTTTTACCATGGCAGATTTCAATAACCCGTGCCTCGCTCAAACAGCTTGGCTGCTTAACCGTTACAGTAAAAAACTGGGTTTCTGCCCAGGGGATTTTCTGTGCCAATGGCCAGTGTGCGCAATGCACGGTCGGTCATTGCAGGGGGAGTTTTAGTATGTTTTTTTAAAAAATTCATGTACAAAGCTTTGAACGTGTGTTATAGAATCAAGCTGATTTAGTTAACTCTTAACATACAAGGAGATGAAACAAATGGGAAAAATTTTAAGAATTGATGTAGGTGCCACAGGTGGCCCAAAAGCTGTTGAAACAGGGTTAGATGATTATGAAGGTCTTGGCGGCAGAGCCATGACATCCGGCATTATTTCCAGGGAAGTTCCGCCCCTTTGCCATCCACTGGGTGCAGATAATAAAGTGGTGATTGCACCCGGAATGCTGAGCGGCAGTGCTGCTGCAATGTCCGGCAGATTATCCATAGGGTGTAAAAGCCCGCTGACAGGCGGTATAAAAGAATCCAACGCAGGCGGGCAGGGCGCTCAGGTGCTGGCACGTCTCGGATATGCTGCAATCGTACTCGAAGGAAAACCTGCAGATGATACACTGTACAAAGTAATTATCAATCAGGACGGTGTAAGCATTGAAGCGGATAACAGCTTAAAAATGGCTGGAAATTATAATCTGGTAGATAAGATCAAAGCCTCATATGGTGAAAAATTTACAGCGCTTTCCATCGGGCCTGCGGGTGAGATGAAGTTAAGCGCCGCTACAGTTGCCGTTACAGATATAGAACAAAGACCGACACGCCATGCAGGTCGGGGTGGTGTGGGTGCTGTGATGGGTTCCAAGGGTATTAAAGTAATTGTATTGGATGACATGGGATGTAAAATGCGCAAGCCCAAAGATCCGGATAAATTTAAAGCGGCCAACAAAGAGTTTGTTGCAGGACTGAAAAAACATCCTGTATCCGGTGAAGGACTTCCAGCGTTTGGTACCAATGTGCTAACCAATGTTCTCAATGAAGCCGGAGGGTATCCCACACGAAATTTCAGTTCAGGCCAGTTTGAAGGCGCAAGCAAAATCAGCGGTGAAACACTGGCTGAACTTGAAACTGCAAGGGGCGGATCTGCTACACATGGTTGTCATACAGGATGCGTGATCAAATGTTCAGGTATTTTTAATGATAAAGAGGGTAATTTTTTAACCAAACAGCCAGAGTATGAAACCGTCTGGGCACACGGCGGCAACTGCTGTATTGATGATATGGATGCCATTGCAATGATTGACAGGCTGGATGATGATTTCGGCCTTGATACCATTGAGATGGGTGCAACCATTGGAGTGGCCATGGAAGCAGGGCTTGCCGAATTTGGTGATGCCCAGGCTGCCATCAAGCTGATTAAAGAGGTTGGGGAAGGGACACCTCTTGGCAGGATTCTGGGTAATGGCGCTGCAGTCACCGGAAGAGTGTTTGGAGTGGAACGAATTCCTGTTGTTAAAGGTCAGGCCATGCCTGCCTATGACCCAAGAGCCGTTCAGGGTATTGGTGTTACCTATGCCACTGCAACCCAGGGTGCGGATCATACAGCCGGCTATGCTGTGGCCACCAATATTCTTGGCGTGGGTGGAAGTATAGATCCATTGAAGCCTGAAGGTCAGATTGAACTCTCCAGAAATCTTCAAATTGCCACGGCTGCCATTGATGCTTCCGGCATGTGTCTCTTTACTGCATTTCCAATTCTTGATCAGCCTGAAACTTTTCAGGCGCTCGTTGATATTATAAGCGGGTTTTCGGGTCAGGCGCTGACTGCTGACGACGTAACTGCCCTGGGAAAATCAATTCTTGAAAAAGAGAGAGATTTTAATGCAAGGGCAGGGTTTACATCCAAGCATGACAGACTTCCTGAATTCTTTAAAAATGAGAAACTAGGACCCCATGATGTCACTTTCTTAGTCAGTGACGAAGAGTTGGATCAAGTGTTTAACTGGTAAAATTTCAACAACACACACCAATTAATGTACCATTTAATGTCCCATTCGAACAGGGAGTTTGAAATCAGAACTCCCTGTTTTAATCTTAAAGTGGTAAAATTATTCAATGGCGCAAAACGAACACTCAGAAATCCAGTTTCATATCAATAAAAAAACCACAATATTCTTCTCTCTTCTGCAAAAGGGGGTGATGGCAGATGCTTTTGTAAACTGCAGTATTAAAGATATGCTCTGCAATCAATTCAATGTGGCGCCTGATTATCTTTCAGAACGTATATCCACTATTTTTCTAAATGGAAAACCAGTGGATAGTGTTGAAACTGCCATCATACAGGATGGGGATGTATTGGCTTTGTCAGGGGCCATGCCGGGTCTTGTGGGTGCGACATTCAGGAAAGGAGGTGCTTTATCCATATTCAGGAGTTCTATCACGCATAGGAGCAATGAAGATCAAATTGACAAACCGGTAAAGGGGATGATTACGCTAAAGCTTTTTAACCTGCTGGTTCCGGAAATGGGTCATCTTTTTCTTGAAAAAGGGTTGCGGATAACTGCAGGTGACCTTTGTGACGCTTTTCTGGATAAAAAAAATAACCTTCAATCGGTTTTAAATTCTATTTATAAAGATTCAGCCGAGATAGATATGGATACACTTTTTAAGATTCTGAAAGATTTAAGTACCAAAGAGTTCATCCGGCTGCGCGTTAAAGTTTTATAAAATAATCTGTAACAAGGAGATCCCATGGGAAAAGAAACTGTTTTATTTAAAAGTGAAGAAAAGAAAAATTCATCAGATATTGCACAAACCCTGCGGTTGATCGCTGATAAGATTGATAGCGGCACCATGACCCTGAAGCAGGGTAAAACTGATATTCAGGTGGATTTCCCCGGTACAATGAAACTGGAACTTAAAGTCGAGGAGGAACAGGGAAAGAAGCGGCTGAAAAAGTCTTTTGAAATTGAACTGGAGTGGATACCTGGGGAAAGCGATTTTCCTTCGGGTGCAACAATTCTCTAATCATTTACAAGGAGTTTTGTTTATGGCTAAAATACAAATGAAAACCCCGCTGGTGGAACTGGATGGCGACGAGATGACGCGGGTATTATGGCCGGTGATAAAAGAGAAACTGATTGCGCCGTTTGTTGAATTAAAAACCGAATATTATGATCTTGGAATTCAAAAAAGAGATGAAACTGAAGACCAGGTCACAGTAGATGCGGCCAATGCCATCAAAAAATATAAGGTGGGTGTTAAAAATGCCACCATCACACCCAACCAGGATCGGGTGGAAGAGTATGGATTAAAAACCCAGTGGAAAAGTCCCAATGGAACAATTCGGGCAATGCTTGACGGCACGGTGTTCAGAAAGCCCATTCTGGTCAACAATATCAAACCGTCGGTAAAATCGTGGAAAAAACCGATTGTGGTTGGCAGGCATGCCTATGGAGATGTTTATAAAAATGCCGAAATTAAAGCCAGGACCAAAGGAAAAGCAGAAATTGTATTTACCGACAGTGCAGGGAATGAAACCCGTGAACTGATCATGGATCTGGAAGGCCCGGGTATTATCCAGGGTATACACAACACCGATGCATCAGTGACCCTCTTTGCAAGGGCATGTTTTGAATATGCACTTGATCAGAAAATTGACTGCTGGTTTGCCACCAAAGATACAATTTCCAAAATATATGATCAGAACTTCAAGTTGATTTTTGAGGATGTTTTTAAAAATGAGTATCAGGATCGGTTTAATGATACCGGCATTGAATTTTTCTATACACTGATTGACGATGTGATTGCCAGAATGATGAAAACAGAAGGAGGCATGCTCTGGGCGTGTAAAAATTATGACGGGGATGTGATGAGTGATATGGTGGCCTCTGCATTCGGCTCTCTGGCAATGATGTCTTCGGTGTTGGTGTCTCCAAATGGATATTTTGAATATGAAGCTGCCCACGGAACTGTCCAGCGTCACTATTACAAACATTTAAAGGGTGAAAAAACATCTACCAATGCCGCTGCCATGATTTTCGCATGGACCGGGGCGTTAGGAAAGCGGGGAGAACTGGATCAGCTCCCAGACCTCATGGAGTTTGCCGGCAGGTTGGAGCAGGTGGTGATCAGTACCATTGAAGAGGGTTTCATGACGGGTGATCTGGCAGCGATCTGTGAACCTGATGCCAAACAGGTACTGGATTCAAAAGGGTTTCTGGATGTTCTGGCTGACAGACTTCAAACGTAAACCAGAAAATCAGGTGAACAGGCTGGCTGCAATATAATACAGCAGTGGGATAAAGACAGCAGGCAGCATGTTTCCTATTTTAATTTTTATTTTTAAAAGCATATTCAAACCGATGGCAACAATGAGCAGCC
>CAYZCC010000149.1:0-5576 GCA_964476805.1 uncultured Desulfobacula sp. | reverse complement strand
AATAACCCCAGGGAATTTGCGACCACTGTCAAGTCAAGTTTCGTTCAGGACACCTTAAAGCTTAGACAGATTTTAAGTCATATTTGGATGAGAACCTTTCATCCATAAAACCAATTACATTTTACTTCCTTCTGCATGACTCTGCAACTTAACTTCAACTTTGTCTTTCAACCCGGCATAATATTTTCTCAGGAGAACCAGAACTTCTTCACGGCCAAAGTGGTCAACAACCTCTTCATTATTGGAGAGTGCATGACGTAGCTTGGTCCCGGAAAGAATAACCCTGTCATCTTTTCCATGGGGGCAGGTTCTCATGGACGCCATGCCGTCACACTTGTGGCAGTAGAAAGTCCAGTCAATTTTCAATGCTTCACAAAGAAGCGCTTTGCCAGGCTCTGAAGGAGCCGGAATTTCATCAAAAATATCCTGTGCTTCAAAAAGTGTATAGAAATCACCAACGCCTGCATGGTCACGACCGATGATCATTCTGTTAACACCATAGTTCTGACGGAAGGTTGCATGGAGCAGTCCTTCTCTTGGACCTGCATATCTCATGTCAAGGGGATATCCGCCGTTGACAACATGATCCGGAACAAAATAGTCTTTGATCAAAGTATCAATACACTCTATCCTGACCTCTGCAGGAATGTCACCGGGTTTGAGGTTACCGATGAGAGAGTGGATTAAAACACCATCACATACATCAAGGGCTATCTTGCAAAGATGTTCATGGGATCTGTGCATGGGGTTTCTCAGCTGCATGGAGGCAACATTTGCCCAGCCTCTTTCATCAAAGATGGCACGGGTTTCTTTGGGAGTAAGGTAGACGTCCTTGAATTTTTCAGGGAACTCACCTTCTGAAAGAACTTTTACAGGTCCTGCAAGACCGAACTCTTTTCTTGCCATGACCATCTGAACACCTGGATGATCTTCCAAGGCAATTTTCCAGAACACATCATCTTCAGACTCTTCACCATGTCCTTTATAGACTTTTTCGCATTCCCATTTTTTATCATCTTCGGTCATTTCAAATTTCTCTTCAATCTTCATGGTGGCATAAATCTCACCCCCTCTTTCAAGAGTAATTTCATCACCCACATTGATTTCTGCTGCATCTTCCTTTGAAGCATCAAGCATCACAGGAACAGGCCAGAATGTACCATCAGCAAGAAGGAAATTTTCTGAAACACCTTTCCAGTCCGCTTTTCCCATAAATCCGTTAAGGGGGCTGAACCCGCCGATTCCCAGCATGATCAGGTCCCCTTTAACCTGGGAAGAGATCTCAATTTTTTTAAGACCTTCTGCTTTTTTAATTTCTGCTTCAAGCGCTGCACCTTCGAGTTTACAGCATACAAGTCCTTTCCCACCATGTGGCGCTACTAATTTAGACATATACTTATTTCTCCTCTATTTATATATTTTAACCACCGATATTAAATAAATATTTGCACAAATATTTATTCTGAATTTAACCCCAAAAAAATTATTTACATGATGTAATGATGAGTGAATGATTTGTCAAGAATTTTATCCATTTATATGTAAAATCCCACCGATTTCCTCCATTGAATTGACATAAAAATCTGCTTTCATACCAGAGTTTTTAAAGGCTGCAAATCCTACCTTGGCCGCTGCTGCTGCCTGGCAGTCATATTCTGAATCTCCAATAAAGAGAATCTCATCAGGATTTAATTTTAAAATTTCCATAATCAGAGTTAACTGCTCCGGGTCTGGTTTGGGGATTTTGACTTTTGCTGCTGTCATAACAATATCAAAATAATTTTCAATATGATAATCCTTTAAAATTTTTCCCATGGTATCTGTCCGGTTCGTTGCTATGCCGATACAATACCCCCTATTTTTCAGTTTTATCAGAAGATTTTCAAACCCTTTTTCCATAATCATATCATCTATAAATTTATGGTATCCGATAGTTTTCAGGCAGGCATAGACTGGGGAAAGATCATCCATTCCTGGAAAAAGGTATTCAATGGCTGCCTTTACAGTCATCATGTGGATGTTGGTAAACTGAACGTCATCTAACTTGGGTTTATTAAATTTTTGCAAGATTTCATCATAATATTTCCGGTTGGCAACCGCTGTATCAAACATCACTCCATCACAGTCAAATATTACAGCTTTTATCTTTTTAATATCCATCATTAAATTCCAGCAGATCCTTTTTGAATCAGGAATCAGATTTTTCCTTCTTTGCACTGAACTTTGCATACACTCTTATGTTAAGAGAGGGCAAATATTTAGAATCAGTCTTAAGGGTCAACAGATCATACACCTTGCCTTTTTTGTCAGACTTGGCATTAACAGCAATCTGCCATGATTTTTCACCTTGCTCAGGCGCAATGAGACTGGCTGTAATATTTTTGTTGACCCGCTGTTCCAGGCTGAGAATTGAAAAATTATATTTTTCCACGGGAGTGACCTTAATCATGGTTTTCAGAGTATCACCCTGATTCCCTTTAAGATATACAGACCTGGGGGTTATTGTAACAACTCTATCAACTTCACCTGTAACAGTTAAGTTAAATTCTGGTCTTTCCGGATCATCTGTTTTAACCAGCGTGACTTTTTTCATTGTCCTGCCGCCATAACCTCTTGTTTTAAAACTCAAGCTTACTTTTCCTTCCCCGCCCGGGGGAATTTCCTTGTCAAAGGAGTGTTTGTCACAGCCTCAGGGAGGTTTAACACGGGTTATGTGCAAAAGCGTATCACCCATATTTTTAATTATAAAATCAGTGGAAACAACCACACCATCAGGCACTGTTTCAAAAGTGAAAACAGGATTGCTTATAACCGCCTTTGGCTGTGCATCTGCTGGATATGTCGGGAGCGACAAGATAAAAAACAGAGCAACTATAATCAATATTTTTTTCATGGGCTGACTTCCCCTTTCATCATTATTTACAAATTAAAAAACGGCTCATTGATCATTGAGCAGATCCCTTTTTCATGTTCTACTCTTTTTTTGTCAATGGACAAAACTTTAACAGCACCCATAAGAGCATTTGTTACAATTATATTTGGATAGATATAAAACGGCTCTTTTGGAACTGCTTTTTTACAGATATCATACCCTTTATTTGATAATATCGTCAATACCGATTTTAAAGTAACACCATCCAGTACATGGGAAAATTCTGGAACGATAAATGCCCTGCACCATATTGAAACCCAGGACTCAATGCTGAAACAACCGCCTGATCCTGATTAACAATTTTACCATCTATCCATGCTTTTAACTTTGATTTTCCTTTATCCATAATTTAAAAACACCTGCCTAATTTAGCGAACTGGATATATTGATACTTGCCGGATACATTTTTTATACCAGAGATGGGAAAAGAATTTTGTTGAACATTTTTTTTGTCGTTCAAAAAAAACTTTTATTCCTGTTAACTATTTGATTTTTTGTTCTTTACTTTAATTCATCTGACAATATAGGGATGCAGAGTTTTGCTTGATCAGTTCTGTCTGAATTCTTATCTTGAATAATGATAATGGAAGGGGCATAGACATATTGCAGGTAAGACTCTTTTCTCTGATATTTTATGGACAGGGTTTTGTGTCTGATCATAACTCCAAGCCAGGGTCTTACAGATAGAATATTATATCGGGGAGTGGCCCCACGAGTGTTCATCTCAAAAAAGGGTTTGTCGCTTTTTCTCTGCCTATAGTTGTTTCAGGTCCATGTCCGGCATATACGATGGTATCATCATCAAGGGGGAAAATTTTCTGCCTGACACTTGAGATCAATGTATCGAAATCACCTCCCGGAAGATCAGTTCTTCCGATGGAACCTGAAAAAAGAGTATCTCCTGCAAAGAGATGTCCCTTGGTATACAGACATATACCACCTTTTGAATGGCCTGGCGTGTGAAGCACTTTAAAAGTGATCTCCCCAAAACTGATGTCATCACCCTCATTTAAATGGATATCTGCAGGAGGTGAATTCTCAGATTCCAGGCCGAACATTCTAGCAGACTGTGAAAGCTCGTTAAACATTGGTTCATCCTCTGGATGGATGGCAATGGGTGCGCCTGTTGCTTTTTTCATTCTTTTATTGGCACTGACATGGTCAAAATGGCCATGGGTATTCATCAGATATTTTACCTTTAATTCAGATTCGGCAAGTTTCATTAAAATTTTATCAGGGTCATCACCCGGATCTATTACGACCGCCTCTTTTGTTGATTCACACCCTACAATAAAACAGTTGGTCACAATAGGGCCGACTTCAAGTTTTTTTATTATCAAAATTCCCTCCAGCAATTCATTTAAAATTTTCCAGATTTTTAATACGGTCAAGAACCCCGTTGATAAAAGGGCCTGAATCCCTTGTACCATATTTTTTCCCTATTTCTACTGCTTCGTTTATGGTGACACTGTTTGGAATATCAGAATATTTTATAAATTCAAATGTGGCAATGCGCATTATATTTCTGTCCACCACAGGCATCCTGGAAATTTTCCAGTTTTTTGAGTATTTGTCTAAAAAAAAATCAATCTCAGAGTGATTTTCATTAACTCCTTTTACAAGTTCCAGAAAAAAAGGCTTAACACCTTTTGTAAGCTTATCTTCATTACCGGCACAAAATTCATTCAGCCTTTCATCCACATTATTAATTGGAATTTTTTTTCCCATATCAAGGGAAAAAAGAGCTTGAAGCGCAAGTTCCCTTGCCACTCTGCGATCACCCATGATTAAATATTAATCTTCTATCAGGCTTTTAGAGAGGTTTGCCATCTCAATGGCACCAAGGGCAACATCAAAACCTTTATTGCCAGCTTTTGTACCGGCTCTCTCAATGGCCTGTTCAATGGTTTCTGTGGTAAGAATTCCAAACATCACAGGAATTTGTGTTTCAAGACTGACAGATGCAATCCCTTTGGATACCTCCGCACAAACATAGTCATAATGGGTTGTCGCACCTCTTATAACTGCTCCAATACAGATTACTGCATCGAAAGCACCTTTTTTCACCATTATCTTGGCTGCCAGAGGGATTTCAAATGCCCCTGGAACTTTCAGGATTGTAATATCATCATCTTCAGCGCCGCTTCTTTTAAGAGCATCAAGAGCGCCATCCACCAGCTTGCCTGTTATAAAATCATTAAAACGGGAAACAACTATCCCAAATTTTTTTCCCCTGGCCTGTAAATCTGCCTCTATAATTTTTGCCATTCTTTTATCCTCTGTTTTTTATTTATAACGGTGAGGTGTGAGCCGCGCAAAACTCACATCTTATTTGATATGAAGCATATGCCCCATCTTCGCCTGTTTGCATTTTAAATATCCTTCATTGCATGAGTTGGGATCAATCTCAATGGGCACCTGCTCGACAACACTTAATCCATAACCCTCCAGACCGATCATTTTTTTAGGATTATTGGTCAGAAGCCTCATTTTCTTTACACCAAGATCAACCAGCATCTGAGCACCCACTCCATAATCCCTCATATCTGCCTTAAACCCCAGCTTTTCATTGGCTTCAACAGTGTCCATGCCATGGCGCTGCTGGTATTCATAGGCTTTTAATTTATTCACAAGACCAATCCCC
>CAYZCC010000148.1:0-5598 GCA_964476805.1 uncultured Desulfobacula sp. | reverse complement strand
ACTGAAATTATATATAGCGACTTTGCCATTTTTGACTTTTTACGAGACCATCAAATAGAGGAGACAAATAAAAGTGAAAGATATTAAAAAAATGGAGTGGGATCCAAAGTATAGTGTTGATGTTGAGGAAATTGACGTTCATCAAAAAAAAATATTTGGATTATTCAATGAATTGATTGATTTGAAAAAATCAGATCCAGAAACCAAAGAGTATATCCATATGATAGCAAAAATCAATGAATGCAGCAGATTGTATTTCAGAACAGAAGAGAAACTGCTGAGTAGAAAAGGGTATCCTGATTTTGGAGACCATGCCAGAGCCCATCAACAGTTTACCAAAAGTTTTGTCAGCCTGCGCAGGGCAATCTCTGATGATGTTGAAAATTTAAGCTATGACGTAATTAATGAATTAAGAGAGTGGATGATAAATCATATTCTTACTTTTGACTCCCTCTATATACCGTTTTTAAGAATCAATAGATATATTGAGAAGGTATCCCGTTAAAGTCTTTTTGTTTGTGTGACGATAGATTAAACAGGTAACTGACTCATATCAATACAGATAGTGTGGGCAATACTATGATTTTTGAATATAAAATAATACCTGTTCGAAACGAAAAGATTGATTCTCCATATAAAATTGATGGTTTTTCAAAGAGAAAAAGGCCATCACCAGAAAATTTTAAGCGAAATAGAAGGAAAAAGAGTAAAGATAGAAGAAGCAGCTTACGGGATGGCATTATTGTGGACATCTCCTACAAAGCCGATCATAACAGGCGAAAGGATACAGATAGAAGAAAATACCAGTTCACAAAAATATTTGCAAAAAATTTAAGTTCCCTTTAAAAAAATACCCTTCCGATTTTTTTGTCTTGTCTTATCTGCTCCAGTTGATAATATTCAAGGTTCCTGCATATTAATTTTTTTTATTGAATAGATGGATGAGCCAATATACTCCATTTGAAATGAACCCCCTGTTTGAATTGCAATTTTTTTCCAGTCTCGATTATTTTTTTGCGCTGTCAATGGGGCAGGCATTTAAGGAGGATGACTCCATTGTCCTTGCATCCTGCGCACTGGTTTCAAAAATCTTGTCAGACGGGCATATCTGCATTGATATTAAAGATAAATCAAAAACTGTTGTATCCATATCAAAAACCAGTGATGATAAAGTGAAATTTCCAGATTTCAATACCTGGATAGATGCACTTAAAAACTCATCAATGGTGTCAGACACAATTTCAACTCCACTTGTTCTCGATTCCGATTACAGGCTCTATCTTGCCCGATATTTTGATTTTCAAAATCGTTTGATCTGCAATATTGCCAATAGAATTTTTTTAAACCCTTCTGCCAATGATGAGAAAAAATTTGATCCATTGGTATCAAACAGTTTAAGTGGAAAAGGTCCGCATATTTTAAATCAGAAAAATGCCGTAAAAAATGCGCTGTTGAAAAATTTTACCATTATTTCAGGCGGCCCTGGAACCGGAAAGACATTCATTATATCCATAATAAAAAATATACTGTTATCATATATACAAAAGCAAACGCTTAAACAGCCTGAAATTATATGTGTGGCTCCGACAGGGAAAGCGGCATCGAAGATGGATCAGGGCCGTACTATTCATTCACTCCTGAAACCGCTGAAAGGATATTCTGGATTCTATTATAATAAAAACAATCCTCTGCAGGTTGATGTGATTATTATTGACGAGGCTTCAATGGTTGATATTTCACTCTTAACAAGACTTCTTGAAGCCGTTCCAACAGCCGCCAAAGTAATTATACTGGGCGATAAACATCAATTGTCCTCCATACAGGCAGGATCGGTGTTCAGTGATATCTGCAGGGTAAAAAATCTGTCAGACAATCTCTTTTTTCTTGAATATAATTTCAGGTCTAAAGGTAAAACAGGAATTGAAAATTTATCAAAGGCAATTAACAATAACGATGGCAGGAGTTTGGAGCATATCCTTACTTCCGGAAAATACCCGGATATTGTGTTTGAGCCCATAGATGAAAAAGGCATGTCAGCAGACTCAGTTAAAAGACATATCCTTGACGGGTATAAAGCATTTATCAGGGCAGATAGTATTGAAGCAGCTCTGGAAGAGCTGAACAGTTTTAAGATATTGTGTGCACACAATTCAGGAGAGTATGGAACATTACAAATTAATCATATTTGTGAAAACATTTTGCAGTCAGATGATAATTTTGATATAGACAACAGGCCTTTTAAAAAAATTATCATGGTAAACACCAATAATTATAATAAAAATCTGTTTAACGGGGATACCGGCGTCTGTGTTGAACAGAAAGGGGAGGGCCAGGCATTTTTCAAAACTTTTGACAATACTGTAAAACAATATAGGACTTTGGATCTTCCAGACAACGATACTGCTTTTGCAATAACAATACACAAAAGTCAGGGATCTGAATTTGAAAATATTTTAATGATACTTCCTGACAGGCTTTCTCCTGTTGTGACAAGACAGTTACTATATACCGGGGTTACAAGGGCGAAAAAAAAAGTAATTATTGTCGGGGATTTGAAAATTATCAAAAAGGCTGTCAACCTGTCTGAGCATTACAGCTCCGGACTTACTGATTGTCTTGAAGAAAAATTAAAAAGAGAGAGTATAATTTGAAAAAAAATCAAACAATTCCAGAAAAAGTGTGGCAGTTTTTCTGTTCTGTAAAACTGACTGTTACGACACTTGTGCTTCTGGCATCCACATCTATTATTGGAACTGTAATCCTTCAAAACGGTTCAAAATCAGAATATTTAAGGCTTTATGGTGAAGTTTTTTATCAGGTAATAAAAATATTTCAATTTGATGACATGTATCATGCATGGTGGTTCCTGGGTCTGATCCTTCTTTTATGTGTCAATATTGTTGTATGCTCTGTTGAAAGACTTTCCATGACCTGGGAAATTATCTTCCCCCAAAAAATCAAATTCAATCCCCAAAGATTCAGAAGGCAAAAAAATCTCGAAACCTTTACTGTGAAAGAGAATTCTGAAACCCTATCCGCCGCCTGTAAAACATTTTTATCCAAAACCGTTGGAACAGTTATAAAAGAAGAGACTTCAATCAGCACCATAATGTATGCTGAAAAGGGAAGATGGACAAGATTGGGTGTTTATATTGTCCACTCAAGCATTCTTCTGCTTTTAATGGGTGCACTGATCGGCATGGTTTTCGGGTTTAAGGCTTTTTTAAACCTTGATGAAGGCGGACTCTCTGAAAAAGCGTTTATATCCAAAACAAGAGAGTCAGTAGACCTCGGGTTCTCCATAAAATGTAACAAATTTGAAGTAAAATTCTATGATACCGGAGCCCCTGAAGAGTTTAAATCAAATCTGACAATCATAGAGGGTGGAAAAGAGAGCTTTACCAGTAATATCCTGGTGAATCACCCCTTAAGATATAAAGGGATTAATATTTTCCAGGCATCCTATGGTTCAACACCACCTGACAGTGCGGTTGTCGATATTATAAATTTATCTGATAAAAAGGTTACAACCCTGTCCATGAAAATAGGTGAGGAGATTAAACTGCCCGGAAATCATGGTCTCTTCAAGCTTGAGGGTTTTTTGCCGCATTTTGATTTCAGGGGGCACAATCTTGGGGAGGCTTTTATTGGCAAAATCACTCATGAAGAGGGTCAGGGTTTTCAAATTGGCCTTCCCATAAAGTTTCCGACTTTTGATAAAATGAGAAAAGGTGAATTTGCCTTTGTTGTAAAAGATATTGAAAGAAAATATTACACAGGACTCCAGATAACAAAAGATCCTGGAGTATGGTATGTTTACGCAGGGTTTATTTTAATGATTATTGGATGCTGGATATCCTTTTTTATGTCCCATGACTCCTGGTTTATTGAAGTTGAGAAAAAAGGTAAAAAATCCAGAATCACTATTTCAGGAACCACCCATCGTAACAATCAGGGGATGAAGCTTAAAATTAAAAAGTATGCCAACCGATTAAGAAATCAACAATAAGAGAAAAAAGGGTAAATAATTCTTATGGACAGCTCTCTATTATTATCAACCACTACATTTATTTATGCACTGGCCTCCATCTTTTATATCGGGTCATTTGCATTTAAAAAACAAGGACTTGCCAAAGCAGGGTTTGTCATCCTTATCATAGGTTTTCTGGACAATACACTTGGAATTATTTTAAGATGGATAGAATCTTACCAGATGGGATACGGACATGCCCCCTTTTCCAATATGTATGAATCACTGGTGTTTTTTTCCTGGACGGTTGCCATTCTTTATATCTTTGTAGAGTTTAAGTATAAGGAGAGTGTCATAGGGGTTTTTGCATCTCCTTTGATATTTCTTGCCATTGCATATGCTTCTCTCTCTCCTGATATCAGCAGCAAGATATCCCCTCTGATCCCGGCTTTGAAAAGCAACTGGCTCATTGTGCATGTGATTACCTGTTTTCTGGGGTATGCCGGCTTTGCTGTGGCATTCGGTTTCAGTATCATGTACTTTGTAAAACCACAAAAACCGGCAGCGCAATCCATATTTGCAAAACTTCCCTCCTGGGAACTTATCGATGAATTAACTTATCAGATGGTTGTATTTGGATTTTTATTTCTAACCATTGGTATTATAACAGGTGCTGTATGGGCAAATTCAGCCTGGGGTAAATACTGGAGCTGGGATCCCAAAGAGACATGGTCCCTTATTACATGGTTTGTCTATGCGATTTTCATGCATTTAAGAATGATGAAAAGCTGGCATGGGAAAAAACTGGCTCTGGTTTCCATTACAGGTTTCATTGCTGTTATTTTCACCTATTTTGGGGTTAATTTTCTGCTCTCAGGACTCCACAGCTATGCATGACAGGTGAAGGAGCTCTTTACACCGGATTATAAATACACGATTCAGAATTGTACTTGCTGCCTTGGTGGGTTTCCCACCTCCGTGGGGGCTTTCTGTTAAATTCTTTTCCCGGTGTCGGGATTGAAAAAAAGGCAGTGCCGTGAGGAAAAACCGACTCTGACATGCTCTTGAAGGTCAAAACCCGGATTGTAATTTAGCTTGACAATAAAATTAGTGCCATGGCCAGCGGTTTTAAAATAGCAGAGAGTATCTGCTCCAAGGTGTTCAACAAAATCAATCCTGGCGTCAAAAACAAAATCCAGCTCTTTTTGCTCCTCTGAGACAATAACAATATGTTCCGGCCGTATGCCGCACAGCAGTGAGGTTGTGTCCGGGATTTGAATGTCCTGGTTCAGCTCAAACCCCAGGGGATTTTCAATGGCGTCAAAAAAGAGTTTGGAACCCATCGGTTCCGCTTTAAACAGATTTATTTCAGGGGAGCCGATAAACTGTGCCGTGAATACGGTTGCAGGCTTTTCATAGACCTCTTTGGGGGTACCCATCTGTTCTATGTAACCCCCTTTCATGACCATGATCCGGTCGGCAAGGGTCATGGCTTCCACCTGGTCGTGGGTTACATAGATCATGGTCGTTTTCAAGGAAGTGTGCAGTTTTTTAAGCTCTATGCGCATGGTCTGCCGCAGTTTGGCATCAAGGTTGGAGAGGGGCTCGTCAAAAAGAAAGACAGAAGG
>CAYZCC010000147.1:2120-5634 GCA_964476805.1 uncultured Desulfobacula sp. | reverse complement strand
TTATAGTAATGGTAAATTCAAGGGGAGAAGATGAAAAATAAGCCATCTGTCTGCATTGGTCATTTAAGAGTTGTTGACCATCTTATCCTGGGATTTGTTGATCGCCAGTTAAAAACTAAAAAGAGAGATATGACCCATTCAAATCTTGAGATAAAACCTATGAATGCCTGGGAGCAGGTTAGTGACAGGTTAAAAGAAGGGAGTCTGGATGGCGCCTTCATACCTGCACCCCTGGCAATGAACCTTTTTGCCTCGGGTCTGGATATCAGACTGCTGATGTTTGTCCATCGATCAGGCTCTTTGATCGTGAAAAAGAGAAATCCTGAAATCAAAAGCATCAAAGATTTTCAAGGCAAAACAGTTTTAGTGTCCTCTAAACTCTCCATACAGAACATGCTTCTTCACAGGTTGTTGTCTTCTGTAAAGCTGAAGCCGGGCACCCATGAAGACACCAGGGCAGATGTCATAATAGAGACGGCCAACCCATCTTTAATGAATGAAATGCTGGCAAATGACCCGGACAATGACATTGCAGGCGTTACAGTTGCTGAACCCTTTGGAAGTGAAGCCATTTTTAATGGATTGGCTTCAAAGATATGTACATCCCAAACGTTATGGCAGAACCATCCATGCTGTGTTTTTGTTTTAAAAACCTCTTTTATAAAACAGGACAGCAAAGCGGTTCAGGAGATTGTTGATCTTTTTATTCATGCCGGGCAGCATATTGAAAATACACCGAAAAATAAGATGGTTTCACTGTCACACGATTTTCTTGACCAGAAAAAAGAGATCGTTGAAAAGGTTCTTTTAAAAACGAATATCAGTTATAAGCCCTCTTTATTAGTCCCTGATATTGATGCGTTGAACATAATTCAAAACTATATGGCAGACGTGATGGGGGTATTGAAAAATAAAATTGAAATAACTGACTTTGTTGATAACTCTTTTATACTTGACACCATATCGGAAAACAGACTTTGAAAATAGAAATTCAAAAAGTGGAAAAAACGTTCAAAAGATCAAAACAACCTGATTTTACAGTATTAAAGGATATCTCATTTTCCATTGATAACGGTGATTTTGTTGTTATTCTCGGAGAATCAGGCTGTGGGAAATCCACTCTTTTAAATATGCTGGCCGGAATAGAGTTTCCAAGTTCAGGAGAGATTTATGTTGATGGAAAACAGATCACTGGAATACACCCTTCACGATCCCTGATCTTTCAACAACCGACACTTATTCCATGGTTAAATGTAAAAGAGAACGTGGCGTATGGGTGCAAACTGCGGGGGGATACAGAAGAACTTGATTACAGAGTGCATCAATTCCTGGAAATTATGGGCATTGAAGCGTTCAGCCATACAAAACCCGCTCAGCTGTCCCTTGGCATGGCCCAGAGGGCATGTCTTGCGAGATCTCTGGTGGGTCTTCCTGATATACTTTTACTGGACGAACCTTTTGCCTCCCTTGACACATTTACCCAGACACATCTCCAGGAGGAGATGATCAATCTCTGGCTTTCAGAACAATTTACTGCTGTATTTGTAACCCATGATATTGACGATGCCATCCGCATGGGCAATAAAATAATACTGCTTGCAGGAGAGCCTGCCACCATTAAAGATGTTTTTCATATTGACCAGGATTATCCAAGAGATATACACTCCAATGAGTTCAATGAGATACATACAAAAATAATTGAAAAATTCAGGAATTCATATCTGGCAAAACGGAGGGTTTTTTAAATGGAACACACTTCCCCGCCATATTCAAGACGTCATTTTCTAAAAACAACAGGTGCTTTCTGCTCCAGTTTGTTCCTTGCCAATACAATCAACACAACCAGAGCTTTTGCAAAAAAAGAGACCCTCCGTCTTGGTTATCTGCCCATTACCGATGCAACACCCCTTCTGGTGGCACATGGACTTGGATACTTTTCTGATGAAGGTCTTGCCATTGAAAAACCTGTGATGGTAAGATCGTGGAAAGTACTTACTGAATCATTTCTGGCAGGCAAGTTTAATTTAACACACATGCTGTTTCCAATCCCTGTGTGGATGAGGTTTAAACAAAACATTCCTGTAAAGGTTCTTGCCTGGAATCATACAAATGGGAGTACTGTAACAGTGAGGGGTGATTCTGATATATACAGCTTTAAAGACCTTGGCGGCAGGAAGATTGCGGTGCCTTCATGGTATTCAATGCATAATCTCATCATTCAGATGGGAATCAGATCACAAGGCCTTGAACCTGTAATAAACAAGCAGACAGACTCTCTGAAAAAAGATGAAGTCAATCTTTTTATCCTGGCTCCGCCGGATATGCCAACCGCTCTTTTAGGGAGAAAAATTGATGGATTTATTGTTGCAGATCCCTTTAATGCGCTGGCACAAATTAAATTAAATGCCAGAATTATGAGATTTACCGGAGATATCTGGAGAGATCACCCCTGTTGTGTGATTGTTGCCAATGAAAATTTTATTAATAAAAACCAATCCGTAATACAAAAGGCGGTAAATGCAGTCGTCCGTGCCCAGGAGTGGTGTCTTGGCAACCCCAAAGAGACTGCTCATTTACTCAGCCGGGAGGGAGAAGGATATCTGCCTCTCTCTAAAGATGTTTTATCCAAAGTATTTGAAGATCCTGAAAAACAAACGCTTGTACATCCAGACTGGAAGGTGTCAAGAATTGGATTCCAGCCATTTCCCTTCCCTTCGGCAACTGAATTTATCATTGATAGGATGAAACATACGCTTGTTGAGGGAAACAGTGATTTTCTTAAAAACCTTGATACGATGAAAGCCTCAAAAGACCTGGTAGAAAAAAGATTTGTAACAAAAGCTTTGGATGAGATGGGCGGCCTTAAGCGATTCTGCGACTGTCACATTACCAAACCATATACAAGGGAAGAAGTCGTTGAAATCAGTTAATCGTTTTATAGATAAAGCGCATGGTCAGATGGGGTTGAATATAATTTTCGGCAATCATGAGTTGAGCTGGAAGTTTGAACTGATCGGGCTTGTAATATTTGCATGCCTGTGGGCAGCAGTTTCCGGATTCCTCTTTACAAGGCCTGATTTTATACAGTTTCATGGTTTTCTACCGGGACCGACATTTAAAGCACTGTTTTCATACCTGCAGGAAAGCCGGTTCTGGATATCCCTGTTTGCAAGTCTCCAGAGGGTTATTATCGGGATATCCATTGCAGCGGTTATGGGAATTCCAATTGGAATTCTGATTGGTTTTTATCCAGGACTTCGAAGCCTCTCATACTCTCCCATACAGTTTGTAAGAATGATAAGCCCCCTCTCCTGGATGCCCATTGCCCTGCTTTTATTTGCAAGTTTTGAGTCAGCGGTCTGTTTTTTGATTGTAATGGCGACAATCTGCCCGATCATACTGAATACAACCATTGGCGTTTTAAATATAAACCCCCAATGGATTAAAATGGCACTAAACCAGGGAGCCGGCAGTATTCAACTGATAAGAACCATTGTCATTCCAGCATCATTAC
>CAYZCC010000147.1:954-2110 GCA_964476805.1 uncultured Desulfobacula sp. | reverse complement strand
AAACGGCCTGGGATATTTAATTAATGATGCAAGAGATACCATGGAATATGATAAATTAATGGCAGTGATTATAGCAATAGGCATTCTCGGGTTTACCCTGGACAGAGTGATACAGCATCTGCAGTTTATTTTCAGCGGGTCATGGAACGAATAAAGCAGGAAACTTTGAACGGGAAACTAAAGAGACAAATTAAGGATTGAAAATATGGAATTACAAATATAAAATCTATTCTTTAATGTATCAAACGATAACAACAGATTGTTTATAAATAATAAGGAGTTTTTCAATGGCTGCAGATCCAAATATTAAAATTGTTGTGGCAGATGATTCTGGTACCATGCGCATGCTGTTTAAAAAGGTTTTAAACAAGGCAGGGTTTGAAAATCTTGTTTTTTCCGTCAATGGTGCGGACGGACTTGAAAAGGTCAAAAGTGAGAAACCTGACCTTGTTATCAGCGACTGGAATATGCCGGTAATGGATGGTCTTGAATTTTTACAGGAACTGAGAAGAATTGATGAATTCAAGGATCTTCCCTTTATAATGGCAACTGCCCAGGCTGATAAGGGTCAGCAGATTGCCATCATGGAAGCAGGCGGCAACGGCCATATTCCCAAGCCATTTGACGAAGAGCAGATCAAAAATGGAATCAAGAAAGCTTTTGCAGGAGAGACAGAAGAGAAAGCGCCCAGAAAAAAAACAAGATCCATGATGGGAGGCAAGGTTGAACTCAATGTTGCGCATATTCAAATTACAGATCATCTCATCCTGGGTGCCCTTAAACACAGAATCGACCACAAGGAAATTGAACCTGAACATTTTGTCCTGACCACAAGCCTCAAAGGGGGGTGGAATCCAATTCAGGAAGGACTTGAAAATGGTGAAATTGACTGTGCATTTGTGCTGGCTCCCATTGCCATGGATCTTTTTGCCTATGACTCGCCCATAAAACTTGTTCTTTTTGCCCATAAAAACGGAAGCACCTTTATAAGATCCAGGCACTATGATTACAGGTTTGATTCTCTGCAAAGCTTTTATAAATATAAAGTTGTGGATATCCCCCATAAGATGTCTGTTCATCATATGCTTGCCCATAAATTCTTAAAAGAGCTGGGACTGAAACCGGGAGTTCCGGGCAAAGAAGCAATTAATGTCCG
>CAYZCC010000147.1:0-944 GCA_964476805.1 uncultured Desulfobacula sp. | reverse complement strand
TTGAAGTGGTTCCTCCCGTTAAAATGCCGGACATCATGAAAGAGAATGAAAATGTTGCAGGGTTCATGGTTGCAGAGCCAGTTGCCACGAAAGCCATTGTCGGCGAAATAGGCAATCTTGAATTCTACTCGGCCGCATTCTGGGACAATCATCCCTGCTGCATTGTTGCTATGCAGGATGATTTTATTCAAAACCATCCTGAAGCAGTACAGGAGTTTGTATCGCTTCTCATGGATACGGGAAAATATATAGAAGATGATAAAATAAGGGCTTCAGAAATTGCTGTAAATTTTCTGGATCCTGAAGGTAAGCTTGGGCTGAACACCAAAGTTCTGCAGAATGTCTTTTCCCAGCCCCAGGCCATTCGATGGGATGGTCTATATCCTGTAGCTGAAGATCTTGATAAGGTTCAAAAATATATGCATGATGTTATGAACATCGGTAAAATCATAGATCTTGATAAATTTATTGAAAAAAGCTTTGCTGACATGGCTTATTAAATCAGTTTTTAAAATTTTGATGAATAATAAATTGTTGTCATTACTTTTTTAACGCTTCATTATGAAATATTAATTGTTTCGGAGGTTCCAATGAAAATTACTGACCCGGATGTAATACAAAATGGTGAAAAAGATCTCATTCAGGCTCTGACGGATGACCTTGACATGGAGACAATCAAAGGAATCCTGCAAAACAGGATGAACCCGGAGAGCATCTCATCCAGAGGTGGAGAGATAGTCGTTCACAACAGTGAAATTGCCTTTAAATTAGATTTCAGCATTGAAATAAGCGGCAGCCTGATGTTTGACCGGCAGGGCAATTATATACCTGAACCGGATGAAACAGACGACATGGATGATCTTGCATCTGAAGATTCTGAAGAACAGTTTGATATGAATGCCTCTGATGATGACCTTGAATCTGACCTTGAATCTGACCTTGAA
>CAYZCC010000146.1:3799-5683 GCA_964476805.1 uncultured Desulfobacula sp. | reverse complement strand
AGAGAATAATTTTTTTCTTGAAGTTCAGAACAATGGAATGAAGGTTCAGGAAAAGGTCAATCAGGGTATTTTTGATATCAGTGAACGTCTCTCCATACCTCTGGTTGCAACCAATGACTGTCACTACCTCTCTAAAGGGGATGACAAGGCACATGAGATTCTTCTGTGTATACAGACCGGAGACACCTACAGCAATCAGGAGCGGTTCAGGTTTGATTCTGATCAGTTGTATTTTAAATCCCCCCGGGAGATGATGGACTCTTTTGGTGAGTATAAGGGTGCCATTGAAAATACAGGGGAGATCATTTCAAGGTGCTGTGTTGAATTTGATGATAAAGAGTATCATTTTCCAAGATATGCCCGCTCCAAAGAGGAGTCTGAGGATGAAATTTTCAAAGCAAAAGCGTTAGCGGGTTTTGAAAAAAAACTTGAAATCATTAAAAAGTCCAACCCGGAAGTTGATGAAAAGGCTTACAGGGAGCGCCTTGATTACGAGATCGGTGTTATTTTGAAAGTGGGTTTTCCTGGATATTTTTTAATTGTTGCAGACTTTATAGAGTATTCAAAAAAAATCAATGTTCCTGTCGGGCCCGGAAGGGGATCTGCTGCCGGATCAATGGTTTCCTATGCCATGGATATAACCGCTCTTGATCCCATAGAACATGGACTGATCTTTGAAAGATTTTTAGATTCTTCCCGCGCGAGCATGCCTGATATTGATGTTGACTTTTGCATTGAAGGCCGGGATCAGGTTTATAAATATGTAGTGGATCGTTATGGAGGACCGGAGTATGTCTGCCAGATAATCACATTTGGAAAACTCAAGGCAAAAGCTGTTATCAGGGATGTTGGAAGAGCAATGGGTGTCCTTCTTTCAGAAGTTGATGAAATTGCAAAAATGATACCTGATCATGCTGAAAACCTGTCAAAGGCCCTTGAAGAGATCCCGGCAATCAGGAGAAAATGCAGTGCGTCTGAAGATAAAACCCAGATGCTTGAGATCGCACTGCTGCTCGAAGGCCTGCCAAGACATGCTTCCACCCATGCAGCCGGCGTCGTGGTGTCTGACAAACCGTTAAATGAATACCTTCCACTCTACCGAAGCAAGGAGGGTGAAACCCTGACTCAGTTTGACATGAACTATGTTGAAAAACTGGGATTGGTTAAATTTGATTTCCTTGGATTGAGAAATCTTACTGTCATAAAAAACTGTATCCGGTTAATAGAGCAACAGGGTAAGACACCTCCGGATCTTCTGAATCTTGATTATAAGGATGCCAAGACATTTGCAATGCTCCAGAAAGCGGATACCACCGGTGTTTTTCAGCTTGAAAGCACAGGGATGAAAGATCTTATTTCAAGGCTGAAACCGGCAAGCTTTTCAGATATTGTCGCCCTGTTGGCATTGTACAGGCCAGGCCCCCTTGACAGTGGAATGGCAAACGCCTATGTCAAAAGAAAACATGGACACGAAGAGGTGGTTTATCTTTTTGATGAACTTGAACCTGTATTAAAAGAGACTTACGGCGTGATTCTCTATCAGGAGCAGGTCATGAAGATTGCTGCAGTACTTGCCAACTACTCCATGGCTGATGCAGACGGTCTTAGAAAGGCCATGGGGAAAAAGATCGTGTCAATGATGGAAAAACACCGGGAGATTTTTTTAAACGGTGCTGCTGAAAACAACCATGATCCGGATAAAGCCGGACAGTTATTTGATTTAATGGAAAAATTTGGTGGGTATGGATTTAATAAATCCCACAGTGCTGCCTATGCCCTTATTGCCTACCAGACTGCTTATTTAAAAGCAAATTTTACCCTTGAATTCATTACGGCCCTGATGACCAGCGAAAAAAATAATTCCGATGCAGTTATTAAATATAT
>CAYZCC010000146.1:0-3789 GCA_964476805.1 uncultured Desulfobacula sp. | reverse complement strand
AGTGCTGCCGCCAGATGTCAATGAGAGCGGCGCCAACTTCAATGTATCTGACGGATCCATAAGATTTGGTCTTGCTGCAGTCAAAAATGTGGGTGCAGCAGCCATTGAATCAATTATTGAGTCAAGAGATAAAAATGGGAAATTTAAAACGCTTTATGATTTCTGCGAACAGGTCAATACAGGCAAAGTTAATAAAAAAACGCTTGAGGCATTGATTAAATGCGGGGCATTTGACTCAACAAATGTCAAACGTTCGCAGTTGATGGTTGTCTTTGAAGATGCTCTCGAGCATGGATCAAGAATACAAAGAGAGAAAGCAGATGAACAGCTTGATTTATTTGCAGATACAGATATGGGAGCTGAGATTCCGGTCAGTACGCCAAAACTGCCGGATATTGATGAGTGGGATGACCATCAGCTTTTAGAATATGAAAAGGAATCTCTCGGGTTTTATATATCAGGGCATCCCCTTGATAAGTATAAAAAAATCATTAAGCAGTATGCGGATGTGAACAGTGTCTCGATTCATAATACGGCTGATGGGAAAATGATCCGGATGGCAGGAAGTATAAAGATCCTTAAACTTCATAAAACCAAAAAAGGCGACATGATGGCATTCTGTGCCATTGAAGATCAGTCAGGTTCTGTTGAGATTGTGGTGTTCCCTGAACTCTATGCAAAGAGCCATTTAACGCTTTCAGATGAACGGATTGTCATTGCAGAAGCAAAAGTTCAGAAAAAAGAGAATATTGTAAAATTAATTGCTTCCAGAATTGTTCCCCTTGAACCGGATGCCAGAGAGCGGACCAGTGGTGTCTTCATTACTCTTGATCCTAAAAATCACACGTCTGATATGCTTAAAAAAATAAAAACCATACTTCAAAAACATCCGGGTGACGCCTTTACCTGCCTTAAAATTAAAATAGATGGTAACCGTCCTGTCGTAGTCAAACTGGGTGATGAATATAAAACAGGCAGTGATGCCGGTTTTATAAAAGAGATTTCAAGCATTGTCGGCAAAGACAGCATTGAGATCAGACCGGTAAAGGCGCCTGTCAGGGTAAAAATGCCCTGGCTTAAAAAAAAGGTTCTTAATCAGCAACACTCAGATTATTGACAATCTGTCTGCCTCCTGCAGCTTTTTGAACAACATAAAGGACCTTGTCTCTCTCTTTTTTAGTGGCAACAATACCTGTCAGTGTAATCACACTGTTATTTGTGTCCACATCAATATTGGTTGAACGAATATCCCGATCCTGTAAAAGCATTGCTCTGATTCTGCTTGTCAGCATGGTATCGTCCAGGATCTGACCGACAGTAGTCTTTCCGATAAGAAGCTGATTCTCAATATGCCTGACACCTTCAATTCCCCTTGCAATATCAGATGCCATTCTTTTTTGTGAAGAGGACTCGACCACTCCGATCAGGTAGACCACGCCATTTAAGACGTCAACATCTATGTTGCGGGCCTTCACAAATTCATCACGGATCATTTTTGTTTTAATTTTTGTTGAGATAATGGAATCATCCATCATTGTTCCCAGGGATCGTTTATCTGTAGAAGCTTTATATCCACCATAGGCAGATCCCCCCACAACAGCTGGAACACATCCGACAAATAAAAAACCCATGATTAAAACACTGGATAAAATCAGATATCGATAGTTCATTGACAACACCTTTCTCTTAACATTCAATTTTCAAAACAGATTATTCGTTTGACGTAAAAAACTTTTATGTTTATATATAATCTTTATAAATGACACAAGGATTTAGAATTTTTTTTGAAAGGAAGCAAGATGAGCTGGTTTGGCAAAATGGTTGGAGGCACAATAGGATTTGCTCTGGGCGGCCCCATTGGTGCTATTGCAGGAGCAGCATTCGGACATACATTTGTGGATAAAAAAGAGCAGGCATATCTCTCATCAAGACCCGGGGCAGGACCGGGAGCAGGAGATACACTCTCTTCCAATGAACGATCCCAGCTTGTTTTTTTTACGGCGGCTTTCTCCATGCTTGCTAAAATATGCAGGGCAGACGGCCAGGTTACAGATAAAGAGATCAATGCTGTTAATCTGTTTATGCAGCATGACCTTCAGCTTGATTTTAATTCCCGACAGACTGCACAGACTATTTTCAGGCAGGCTGTCAACTCCAGTGAGAGTTTTGATGCATTTGCCATGCAGTTTTATTCAGTTTTCAGAACCCAGCCCAATATTATCGGGCTGATGATGGATGTATTGCTGCGGGTCTCTGCTGCAGACGGCTCGATTTCAGATGAGGAAGAGCATATACTTTTAACGGCTGCAAAAATTTTTAACTTTTCAAATAATGACTATGAAAGGCTTAAATCAAAATATGTTAAAACGGCCAATAAATATTATGCTGTTTTAAAGTGTGATGAAAATTCAACCAATGAAGAGATAAAAAAGCAGTACAGAAAACTTGTCAATGAATATCATCCGGATAAAATTGAATCCAAGGGGCTTCCTGAAGAGTTTATCAAATTTGCCAATACCAAATTTAAAGAGATCCAGGAAGCCTATGACAACATAAAAAAACAGAGAGGAATTTAACGCTTAAAAAAGCCCTTTTTCCTGTGCTATCTTCATATAGGTATCCATCAGTTTTGCAGGCGGCTCTTTTTTCTCTCTCTGTTTTTTATCTGTAAGGGAGATGGCATCAAACGCACATGCTGTGACACAGAGGCCGCACCCGATGCATCTGTCAAAATCAACCCGGGCCACAATATCCTCTCTATCCATCTCAATGGCGTTCATGGGGCATATCTCTTCACAGGCCTGACAACCCGTACATTCGTCATGATCAACAACAGCCTGGAAATTTGAACTGACAATCTTTGCAGGCGCATCAACCTCTTTGATATTTTTCAGGATCTGGCAGCAGCAGTCGCAGCAAAAACAGAGGTTGACAGGTTTTTTTGCATTGGAAGGCTGTGGTACAAGACCTTGCTTTACTGCTTTTTCAGCAATTTCAAGCGCCTCTTCATGGGATATTGTTCTGCCAATCCCCCGGTTTTCATAGATATAAGCACCAGAACCAAACACCAGGCAGGACGCCATTAATTTTCCACACCCTCTGTCCATGATTTCATGCTCTCTCCTGCAGATACAGGGAGCCACGAGGATTTTTGACTGGGCTTTTATTATATTTTCAACCTGCTCATAATCCATGATATTGAGTTGTGTACCTACAGATTTTCCAACCGGTACAACCCTGAACTGCTGGGTTTTGTGCTTGTATTGATCTTTTATGAGACAGGGTGCTTACTCATTGAAATCTCTGATCAGCTCCTTTGTAAGCCGGTTGACCTGATATTCCCATATACCGACAACAAAATGCAGGAGCATGAAGGTATTGACGTTATCTCTTTTTACATGAAGAATCAAACCTTTGACACCCATTTCAATGAGCAGAGGCGCAATCTCTTCAGGGTCTTTGTTTGCTCTTTTTGCAATTGCCTCGACGGGTTCGAGCATTAAAACAAGGGATAAAGCCAGTTCTGCTTCCTCTTTGGTAAAAAGCTGTTTTAAAATACGAAGCTCAACTCCGGACTCAGTTTCGGGATAGCCGCTGGGTGTATTATCAAGGTGAACAGCAAGTTTTTTATATACATCTTCCATTGTTCAATCTCCAAAAAAATAGTTTTTGTTCCGCGTAGAAGGTCTTAATCCCTTTATATTCTCTCCCCTGTGATTGAAATTTTGTTATTATGCCACTCATGATACTGAATATCAACAATTTTTCCTCTAATACCCGGCTGCATTT
>CAYZCC010000145.1:0-5690 GCA_964476805.1 uncultured Desulfobacula sp. | reverse complement strand
AGGCAAAAGCAATATTGAATACAAAGCAAAAGAACTCGGGGTCAACCTTGATGGAAAAGGTCTGAGCAAACATCAAATAGTATCAAATATCAAGGAGTTGGAAAATGACGGGTATGAATTTGATGCGGCTGAAGGGTCGCTAAAGCTTATCATGGAGAAACTCACTGATCAGTTTGTTCCCCATTTTGAACTGGAGTCTTTCAGGGTTATGGTTGAAAAAGACAAGGAACGCCCCTGTTATTCACATGCCATGATAAAAATAAGGGTGGATGATAAAACAGAAATTACAGCAGCAGAAGGGGATGGCCCTGTAAATGCTTTGGATAATGCTTTAAGAAAGGCACTTGCCAGTATCTTTCCACAGATTGATGATATGCATCTTGTGGACTTTAAAGTTCGTGTCATTGATGGAATGTATGGCACGCAGTCAAAAGTTCGTGTTCTCATTGAATCCAGGGATGAAAACAATATTTTTTCCACCATTGGTGTTTCAGAAGATATTATTGAAGCAAGCTGGCAGGCGCTTGCCGACAGTTTCCAGTATAAACTTTCACGGGACAGAAATTAATCATTCAATATTAAACAGAGGTAAATGATCATGACTGAAAGCAGTAACATCATTATTTTTGATACCACATTAAGAGATGGGGAGCAATCTCCAGGCGCCTCCATGAACCAGGCTGAAAAACTGCGCATTGCAACACAGCTTGAAAAACTTGGGGTTAATGTGATGGAAGCAGGATTTCCAGCAGCATCAGAAGGTGATTTTAAAGCGGTTCAGGCAATTGCCAGAACCCTTAAAATTTCCCAGGTTGCCGCGCTTTGCAGGGCCAATGAAAATGATATTAAACTGGGATGGGAAGCCATCAAGGAGGCTGTCCATCCAAGAATCCACACATTTATTGCTACCTCGGAACTGCATATGAAATACAAACTTGAGATGGCACCTGATAAAGTTCTTGAACAAGCTGTTAAATCAGTAAAACTGGCGGCCTCTTTTACAGACAATGTGGAATTTTCAGCAGAAGATGGCTCAAGATCAGACAGGGATTTCTTATGCCGGATATTTGAAGCGGTAATTGATGCAGGCGCCGCTACAGTTAACCTTCCCGACACTGTTGGATATGCTATTCCTGACGAGTTTGAAGCGCTTGTAAAATATGTAATAAAAAACACACCCAATATGGATAAGGCGGTATTAAGTGTTCACTGCCACAACGACCTTGGGCTTGCAACATCAAATACCTTGACCGGCATAAAAGCGGGCGCAAGACAGGTTGAAGTAACCATAAACGGCATTGGAGAGAGAGCCGGTAATACCTCCCTTGAAGAGATTGTCATGGCTTTGCACACAAGACCCAATTTTTTCCCATATACCACATCCATTGACACCACACGAATTTATCCCACAAGCCGTCTTGTCAGTATGATAACCGGGATATTAATCCAGCCGAACAAGGCTGTTGTGGGAGCCAATGCCTTTGCCCATGAAGCCGGGATTCACCAGGATGGTATATTGAAAAACCCCATGACCTACGAAATAATGAAACCTGAAACCATCGGTCTAAGCAAAACCAATCTTGTGCTTGGAAAACATTCAGGAAGCCATGCACTTAATTCACATATTATGGAAATGGGGTATGATCTATCCAAAGAGGAGCTGGATATCGTCTTTAAAAAATTCAAACACCTTGCAGACAGGAAAAAAAGTATACTTGATGAAGATATTGAAGCGTTGATAAATGAAAGTATATTGAGAAGTTCTGAAGTTTTCAGTCTTGAATATATCCATGTTTTAACCGGCAATACTGTTTTTCCAACGGCGAGTGTTAAACTCAGCATCAATGGAAGGCCGGTTCAGGGTGCACTCGAAGGCAATGGTCCCATTGATGCGGTCTATAATATTATATCCAGATTAACCGGTACCAAATCTGAACTGTTAAGATTTACCATATCCGCATTAACAGAAGGCACAGATGCCCAGGGTGAAGTAACAGTAAGGCTCAAGGAAGATGGAATTATAGCCCTTGGCAAAGGGGCAGACCCTGATATCATAACTGCAAGTGCGCTTGCCTATATTAACGGCTTAAACAGATTGGAATATTTAAAGGAGAACCCTGTTGTAAAACCAGAGAACCTATAAATAACACCTCATTAAAAACTTATACAGGAGACAAATCATGAAACCAATACTCAGACGTTTAGCCATGCCTTTTCTTTTTTCCCTATGTTTTACCTCTTTTTGCTTTGCACAGGATACTTCTATTGTTGGAAAATGGAAAACCATTGATGATGAGACAAATGAACCCAAATCAATTGTTGAAATTTTTGAAAAAGAGGGTAAATATTTTGGTCAGATAAAAGAGCTGTTCAGAAAACCGGGTGAAGATCCAGATCCAACATGTGAGGAGTGTGCAGATGATGACCCAAGAAAAGATCAGCCCACAAAAGGGATGATTGTTATAAAGGATATGGTGCAGGATGGTGATACGTATGAAGATGGGACAATCCTTGATCCTGAAAATGGAAAAGTCTATGACTGCAAATTATGGATTGAAGATGGCAACCTAATGGTACGGGGTTACATTGCCTTTTTCTTCAGAACCCAGACCTGGCTGAGGGTTGAATAAATCACTCCTTAAGCTCTATGGTGACAAAGCTGTCATAAAAAGCGGCCTGTTTTCCCATATCAGAAGTAAGTGATCTGGTGAGAAAATTCACAGCACCGTTTTTATGCCAGAATCCTTGGTATATAAAAGCGGTGTTGTCGCATATGGCTTCTTCCATGCAGAAGCGTGCCTCTATTTTTGATTTAACTCCTCTGACATATACCAGGGATTTATCTTGAATATTAAATTTTTGCGCTGTTATTTTATTCAAATAGACAATGGGTTTGTCATCGTTAAACGCAAACCCCTGGGAATGCATGGAATAAGAGGTGTGACAGGTTAGAAGCCGCAGAGGATACTTCTCATCTGATCGGGCTGGCGCGTTAAAGGAAGGCAGCGGTGAAAGACCGTCCTGCAAAGCTTTATCACTGTAAAGTTCAATTTTACCAGAAGGCGTATCAAACACTTTATTCTCCCATGGTATATCATTTTGTTTGATTCTTAAATACCCGCTGTTTATATGATCAACCTGAAAAGAAGGGTTTTTGCCAAGCTTTTTAAATAATGGGGCTGTGCTTTTTTCAAGGTACTCTTCTGAAGTTTTAAATCCATAGTTATTTATGCCCAGCTTATCTGCAAGTTTTAAATAGAACTCAAATTCAGGCATTATGCTTTCTGGAGGGTCCACTGTTTTTTGTGAATAATTTAAAACAGGAGAATACATGGAGGTTGTAAAAATATCATCCTGTTCAAATACAGATGCTGCAGGAAGTACTATATCTGCCTGTTGAGCAGTATCTGTCATAAAGTGATCAAAAACAACTTTAAATTTGACTGCTGAAAAAGCATCCTTTGTCATTTTTAAATCCGGACTCTGATTCAGAGGATTTGCGCCTGCAACAAAAATTGCTTTAACAGGAGGATCGTGTGCAGTGGATAAAAATTCACCCAGATTGCCCACGTCAAAAGTTCTTCTGTTTATTGTAAAAGTCTGACTCTGTCTATATAATCCATCCAGATATGGAGCCATGGCTTTTGCAGCATAATTAACACCACACCCTTTTTCCCCTATCTTGCCTGTAACTGTCCCGAGTGCATCGATGCATCGTATTGTACTGCCGCCATTCATGTAGCGCTGCAAACCAAATCCGATATAGATGGATGCCGTTTTGGATTTTGCATACTGCAATGCAATTTTTTTAATCGTTTCTTTATTGATTCCTGTAATATTCTGCACTTTTACAGGAGTAAAAAGAGCGGCATAATTTTTAAATCTTTTAAACCCTTTAACATGATGCGTAATAAAATTTTTATCATAAAGATCATTTCCAATGATGGTGTTTGCCATGGAAAGGGCAAGTGCGCCATCGGTTGCGGGCTTTATCCTGACATATTCATTAAAACTTTTTGCAGTATCTGTCTGAACAGGATCAATAACAATAATATGACTGCCGTTTTTCCCGGCTTTTTTAAGCAGCTGATATAGGTGCGGGCTGGTATATTTTGGGTTTCTCCCCCATATTAAAATAGTTTGTGCATTTAAAATATCATCTGGATGATGCCCCCTGGAGCCTCCAAAATCATATTTCTGTGCTGCTAATCCTGCACCCCAGCAAAGGCTTCCTGCAGGCTGTGTTACGCCGCCAAAACAGTTAAAAAATATATTTTGAATTTTGTTTTTAATTCCTCCATACCCGGAACTTGTATAGTTTAATATGGCTTTTGTGCCATACTTCTCTTTAATGGATAAAAGTTGTTTTGTTATGATCTCAAATACTTCATCATAAGATATTTTAACAAAATCATGCCCCTTTTTTATAAGGGGATATCTGATCCTTTGAGGATGATAAAGTCTTGTAACAAGGTCTCTGCCCTTCTTGCAGATGAATCCTTTTGTGACAGGGTGGTCTGGATCGCCTTCAATTTTTACTATTTTATTATCTTCAACACTGACAATGAACCTGCAAAGATCCGTACAGTCCATTGGACAGGAAGAGATTCTTTTTTTACCCATTTTTTACCCTAAAAAATAAAAAACCGATTCTAAACCGCAGTCGAGTCATTTAAAATCGGCTTTTTGTAAATGATCAATTCAAGTAGGATCGATTCAATTAGGATCGATTCAATTAGGATTGATTCAATATTAAAGATGACGTCTTTTCATGATTTTTTTTTAACTTCTTCCACCTCTATGGGACAAAATATTGACTGGAGATCTTTTAAAAACTTTTGCAGCAACAGAACCCATAAAGCTGTTTTCCAGTTTACTGCGTCCTTTTGTCCCCATGATAACAAGATCAGGAGACTCCTTATCAATAACCTTTAAAATTTCATCCACCGGTTTGCCGGTTTTAAAAAGAATTTTAACCCGATCTTTTTCAACTTCAGTTTCATCTGCCATTTTGTTGAGTTGCTGTTTCCTCTCTTTTTTTATGGTCTCAACATAATTCTCTGCATCAATGTCATAACCCATGGATACAATGCTCTCCACCGATTCGATGTCCCTTGAATTAATGATGCTCAAAACAATAATTTTTGCATCACTGTTTAAAGACATCTTTACAGCACAATTGAAGACACCTTGTGAATACTCACTGAACTCAAGGGGAACCAGAATTTTTTTAATATAGTCCATCTTTTTTCCTTTTTTTAAAATTAACCCTTGCCAAAAGCCTCTTCAGCAGTTTTGGCTTTTCCAAGTTTTGGCATCCTTGGCCGCTGCATCAAATAGACAATACCAAAAATTATAAAAGCAAATGGATAAATATAATAGCGTTGTTCATGGGGAATCCCGACAAGGGATGCCACAAAATCAGGTCTCATGCAGCAGATGGTAATACACAGCAGCAGAGGCACTTCCCAGATCTTGTTCCCGGCCACAAACCAGCCCTGTGTCGCCGAAGCAAAGGCAAAATTACCAATACACGCCATAATAAATATCAAAATTCCCTGGGGCCATGATGTGATATTATGCAAAATCAGATCAGAGTTGAATATAAACATAAACGGCAGAATTGCTGTTCTGATATCATACATAAACCCCTGAGGTCCTGTGGAGATGGGTGGTGATTTTGCTATGGC
>CAYZCC010000144.1:0-5744 GCA_964476805.1 uncultured Desulfobacula sp. | reverse complement strand
ATCAATCTGTTGAACCAGACAAAAAAAACCAGAGTTCAGCTTTTGAGGGAAAGGCTTGAGCATACACTTTACAAGCTTGGGTTTACCGGTGTATCCACACCCACCATCATCACAAAACAAGCACTTAAAAAAATGGCAATCAATGAGGGTCATCCACTTGCAAAACAGATATTCTGGCTCAATGACAAACAGTGCCTGAGGCCAATGCTGGCACCCAATCTTTACAGCCTGATGATGGATTTTGGCCGGTTAAACAGACCGCCCATAAGATTTTTTGAGATGGGTTCATGCTTTCGAAAAGAATCCAGCGGTGCCCGCCACACCAATGAGTTTACAATGCTCAACCTTGTTGAGATGGGTATCTTGGAACAAGATCGGCAGGAGAGAGTGGAATTTCTTGCAAAAGAGATTATGAACGCCGTAAATATAGAAAACTATCGGTTTGAAATGGAAGATTCAGAAGTTTATGGTTCAACGCTTGATATCGTTGCCGGTTCCGACCCTATTGAAGTCGCCTCAGGAGCCATGGGGCCTCACCCGCTGGATGCTGCATGGGGCATTACAGACACCTGGGTGGGTATCGGATTTGGCCTTGAACGCCTTCTTATGGTATCAGAACAGGATATATCCATTGGCAAATGGGCAAAAAGCCTTGCTTATGTTGATGGGTTCTGTTTAAGTGTTTAGATGCATTAGGGGAGCCGGGTCAGAGTGCAGTGGCTCTGCCAACTGTACGACTCATGCCAACTGTACGACGCAATGTGACGCTATCCGTCAGGCCGCTGAATTTTTAGGGATCATCCAGCCATCAGGTTGTACAAATTTAAAAAACAGTGTTGCACAAATTTAAAAAATATGGCATTAAAATGAGAAAATCGCAGGAAATGTTAAAATAAAAGAATATGGAATCAGGCCGTCTGATTTCAGCACATAAAACGATCGTGAAAACGGTAATATTTATTAACAAAGGGAGAATATCATGAAACTGAACAAATTAACAATAACCCTTATCTGTATGGTATCTGTTTTATTTGGTTTATGGGGACCCCATGCGTTTGCAGGCAAACCGATTATTATTGGCGCACCTCTCTCCACTGCATATGTCTATGGGTGGGATGCAGAGAGAGGCATCAAACTTGCTGTGGATGAAATCAATGCAGCCGGCGGAGTGAATGTGGCAGGAGAAAAACGCATGTTTGAGGTTGAAGTGATTGATACCCGAGACCTTGAACCCGGGGTTCCGGTCAGTGAAGCACTCATGGCTGTTGAAAGATTGATATTGAGCAAGAATGCTGATTTTATACTTGGCGGGCCCAACAGATCTGAAGCGGCACTTGCCGCCATGTCCCTTCTGTCCAAGCATAAAAAAGTATCCATTGTGACAAGTGGTGTGCTGACTCCCAAATATCATAAAATGGTGGCTCAAAAATATGATCAGTTTAAATACTGCTTCAGAATTCATGGTGAGGCGGTTCACCTTGTCGGTGAGATGATCACCAACTTTCTGGATCTTAAACAGAAATACGGCTTAAATAAGATATTTATTATTGCCCAGGATGTTTCTCACGCAAGGGGTGCTGCGAATGTTATCGCAAAAGTTGCAGGTAAAAAGGGATTTGAAATTACCGGAACTGAATTTTTCCCCACCGGCTCTTCAGACTTCTCCATGGCACTTTTAAAAGCTAAAAAAACGGGGACACAAATAATCAATATATGGATGGATATGCCTGAAAGCGCTATTCTCTTGAAACAGTGGTATGACCTTCAGATACCTGCCCTGCCGTTTGGTTCAACACTTGCAGCAGCAGAGCAGCCAGGATTCTGGAAAGCGACCGGCGGCAAGGGAGAGTATACTCTCTGCAACGTAGTCAATGCAGGGAATGCACCATCTGATGCCACAGAGTGGACAATGAAATTTTATAACGCCTATGCCAAAAAGTGGGGGGTGGAGCCGGAAGGTCTGGGATCTTCTTCAAGTTATATGTCTGTCTATGTATTAAAGGATGCCATAGAGAGAGCTGGCACGCTTGATTCTGACAAAGTAGTGACTGAACTTGAAAAAACAGATGTAATGGGCGTTTATGGCAGACTCAGGTTTGATCCAGAAAGTCATCAGGTTATTTTTGCAGATAATCCCGAAGAGGGTGCTGTGGGGTCCATTCTGCAGTGGCAGGATGGGAAAAGGGTGGTTGTATTTCCAAAAAGTATTGCCAAAGGCAGTATTCAACTTCCACCATGGATGAATAAGTAACTTGAATACATGAATATTTGCTGTAACGATCCGCCTGGGACGGGTTATGAAAAATTTTTTATGGCAGATATCCAGTTGAATATATAAAAGGTTGTTTGTATGGAAATTCTTGTTTACGGTACTATTAATTCTGTATCTCTGGCATTAATGGCCTTGGGTTTTGCAATGGTATACGGCATCAGCCGTGTACCCAACTTTTCCCATGGTGCGCTCTATATTGTCTGCGGTTTTGTCACCTGGATTTTTTTAAATAAAACAGGAGTTCCCTACTTCCTGGCTATTATTCTTGCCCTTGGCATAAACGGTATTCTCGGTGCTCTGATGTACCGGTTTGTCCTGATACGGGTCAGGGGCATGAATATTTCAGAGATTATTGCTTCTTATGCCATTGGGCTTGCCATTCTTGAAGGCTTGCGATATGGCGGATTTAAGGGGTTGAGTTTTACTCTGCCCGTGTTCATGCAGGGCAGCATGACGATCGGTCCGGTGCCGGTGGACTATCACCGGCTTTTAATGATGGTCATTGGTATTCTCTTTGTGGGACTTTTGTGGATATTTACACACTATACAAAACTTGGACTTGCGTTGCAGGGAATGGCACAGGATGAACAGGCCGCCCTGATGCTTGGCATTGATTCCGATTTAATGGCCATGCTTGCCATGGGATTTGGTGCCATGCTTGCCGGTGTGGCCGCTATTTTGCTCCTTCCCCTTGGCAATATTGTTGTTGAGTCAGGTTATCATGTGCTGATCATGTCCATTGCCGTATGTATTGTCGGGGGATTAGGCTCGTGGGTCGGTGCTATTATTGCCGCTTTCATTATTGGGTATGCTCAGATCCTGACGGTTGTGTATCTGGGTTCCCACTTCCAGATGGTGGTGGCTATCATCGCCATCGTTCTGACACTTATTTTAAAACCATCGGGTCTGTTTGGCCAGCAGAAAGAGTTGGAGGAGAGGGTTTGATGAACAGCATATCTGAACCGGCAAAAGAGCGTTCCAGAGAGAATCAACTGAGAAAAGAGCGGATTGACCGCGGTATAAAGGTAAGATCAGACGGGCTTTATGCGCTGATGTCATTCAGGGAGATTTCCTATCTTACCTTTCCCAGATTGATTTTGATCGGCGGGTTTCTTCTTTTTCCTTTTTTGATGCCTGGCATGTACTGGCAGCGTGTTATCTCAATTGTCTGCATATATTCTCTTCTGGCATTGAGTTTTGATTTTCTGGCGCATTATGTGGGACTGGTCTGCCTTGGCGGCGCTTTTTTCATTGGAACAGGCGGGTATATTGCCGGGATACTCAACTCATATTTTGCTTTTCCTCCTTTTGTCTCTATTCCCCTGGCAACCCTCTTTGGCGCTCTTTTATCAACCATTATGCTTCTGCCCTGCCTGCCTCTGAAAGGTGTATATTTTGCCATTGCCACGCTGATGTACCCTCTGTTTATGGCCAGAATAATTGAGGCGTTTGATATTTTTGGCGGTACTGACGGCATCATGGGAATTGACAGTTTTTCAAGCAGTTTTGTGGAACAGTATTTTGTCATTTCAGTTCTTCTGCTTTTTTTATTCGGGTTGCGTCGCTTTGTAACGACTGACCGGGGACTTATATTTACGGCCATCATGGACAATGATCAGGCAGTCAAAGCTTCCGGGATAAATATTACCAAGTACAAAGCACTGGCCGTATTTATTGCCTCTTCCATGGGGTGCCTTGGCGGCGCCTGCCTGACCCATATCTATATGTGGACCGGTATTTCCCAGTTTGCCCTGGATTTTTCCATCCTTCCCATTGCAGCCACAGTGATTGGCGGCGCCGGTACCCTTGTGGGCCCGGTTCTCGGCTGCTTGATCCTTGTGCCTGTTTCAGAGCTGTTAAGGGATTTTGGAACTTTGAGAATTGTATTTTATGCGCTGATACTGGTTGGATTTATCCTGTTTCGAAGCGACGGCATCATGGTATTTGGCAAAAGAAAATATGAACAGTTTGAAAGGTGGACAAAAATATGACTTTGGATATCCCCCCGGATATAAATCAGGATATGACAAATGATGGTATCCAGAATAAAAAAGAACCAATTCTTGCAATGGAGCGTGTTTCAAAGGCTTTTGGCGGGGTTCAGGCGCTTGACACGGTCAGTATGGATGTCTTTCCCGGTGATATCTTAGGTATTATCGGCCCCAATGGTTCAGGAAAGACCACAATTGTCAACGCCATCACAGGGTTTATAAAGCCCACTTCCGGCAGGGTTTATTTTAAAAAAAAAGATATCACCGGCAGGGCGCCCCATAAAATTGCGGATATGGGTGTCACAAGAACTTTTCAGATCATGCGGCCGTACTACAGCCTGCCTGCCTATAAAAATCTTGTGATCCCCCTTTTTTCTCCGAGAGCTCAAAGAACCGGGGGATGGCGGGGCGGTGGACGTCTTGGAGACCGGCAGACAGTGGCTATTGATATTTTGGAGGAGATCGGATTTGAAAGAGAATCCCGTATTCCCTTTAAAAAAACATCCACTTTGCCAACGGGATATCTTAAACGTCTGGAGCTTGCAAGATGCCTCTCTTTAAAGCCTGAAATCATTATATGTGATGAAGTTTTTTCAGGGCTTTCCATGAGTGAAATCGCCTCCATGGTGCCGCTGATTGAACGGATCCAGGATAACGGGATCACCATTATCATGATCGAGCACCGTTTAAGGGAGCTGTTTCAGGTTGCAAACAGAGTGATGGTGATGAATTTTGGGAAAAAACTGGTTGAAGGCACACCCGCTGAAGTGATGAAAGACAAAAGTGTCAAAGAGGCCTATTTTGGCTCAGAAACGGTGGAGGAGGTCATGACATATGCTTGAAGCCAGAGATTTAATGGTGTTTTATGAAAATATGCTGGCCTTGAACAATATCAGTATGAAATGTGATGATAACAGTATTGTGGGGGTGTTCGGGGCAAACAGTGCAGGAAAATCCACGCTCATGTATGCTTTGTCAGGCATAATGCTTGATGTCAGAAAAAAAGAGGAGATGGCAGGCGGAGAGAGAATTACCCTTACCGGAGATGTCCTTATTAATGGTAAAAGTGTAATGGATATGAAACCAAGTTTTCGAGCCAGGGAAGGGATTATCCTCTGTCCTGAACGGCGCAGGATTTTTAATGAGAGCTCTGTACTGGAAAATCTTAAAATCGGAGGGTTCCTTGCGACAAAAGCTCAAGCAAGAGAGACCCTTGATTATGTAATGGATATATTTCCAGCACTCTACAAACTCAAAGACCGGACCGGCGGTTTCCTGAGCGGGGGAGAGCAGCAGATGCTTGCCATAGGAAGGGCATTGATGGCACAGCCGAAGATCCTTCTGCTTGATGAACCTTTAATGGGGTTAAGCCCTTTGATGCAGGCCACTTTGGTTAAAGCCACCCAGGCGATCCAGAGACAAAAGAAGATCGCTGTTATTATTTCAGAGCAGTATGCCCGCCCTGTATTTCCCATTGTGGA
>CAYZCC010000143.1:3555-5759 GCA_964476805.1 uncultured Desulfobacula sp. | reverse complement strand
GACTTCCCTGACGCTGGCTTATCTGTCCGGTCACCAGTCAGAGACGTCAGTTATGAAAAAAAGCACTGCCCCTGTTGAGCAGTCAGACAAATAAGATTAAGGTATGAATGGTGTGGTTTGAGCCCGTGGCAGGTGGTTTGATGCAAATCACACCTGTCACCTCTTACAATCGCTAAATGCCGAAGTGGTGGAATTGGTAGACACGCACGCTTGAGGGGCGTGTGGGGTAACCCGTGGGAGTTCAAGTCTCCCCTTCGGCACCATAAAAATATGTCAAAATCCTATAGAAGAAATTGTTTTAAATGTAAATTCTTTTATATTACCTGGGATGAACAGTACCCCAATGGATGCCGCGCAATGGGATTTAAAACAAAACAGCTTCCAAGCATGACCGTCTTCCAATCTTCGGGCAAACCGTGTGAACTTTTCAAACAAAAAAGTGACTCTTATTGAATTATTTTAAACTTTATATATATTGGTTATTATGAAAAAAAAATATATACCCAAAGAAAAAGACGACCACGACCCAGAGGAAATGAGCATCCAGTATCAGTTTCCCCTGAATCAGGATCCCAAAAAAATAGAAAAAGAGCTGGGTGAATTTTTAAATAAAAAATTTGGCGGCAATGTTAAAATTATTACCCCCTCTGTTCTTCCAAAGGGGGAATCCACTTCAGGCCGGTCGGCTGGAAAAGGCAGGAATCAATTTATAAACTTTAATATAAAACCTGAAGAGCTGATCTCCTATCTTGATCAATACGTTGTAAAACAGACAAAGGCAAAATCAATTCTATCCACAAAAATATGCACCCACTTTAACCGGATCAGACACTCCCAGACGACCCGTGAAGGCAGCATGTCAAAAATAACCGGTAATATTAAATCCAATATTTTAGTGTTCGGACCCACTGGAATTGGCAAAACCTATCTGATCAAACTGATTGCAAAAAAAATAGGGGTCCCTTTTGTAAAGGCAGATGCTACCAAGTTTTCCGAAACAGGTTATGTGGGCGGAGATGTTGAAGATTTAATCCGGGATCTGGTTAAGGAGGCAGATGATGATATTGCACTTGCTGAATGCGGTATTGTCTATATTGATGAGATTGATAAAATTGCATCAAACCCCAATGTGATCGGCTCCCAGGTTTCAAAAACAGGCGTTCAGAGAGCGTTGCTCAAACCCATGGAAGAGACTGATGTGGATTTAAAAGTTCTCCATGATCCCGTATCCATGATGCAGGAGCTGGAGTCTTATCAGAGAACCGGGAAAAGATCAAAAAGGCGTGTAAATACTGCGAATATCCTTTTTATTGTCAGCGGTGCATTTACAGAACTTTCAGATGTTATTAAAAAACGGTTGACAAAACAGAATATTGGATTTGGATCAAAGCTTTTAAAAACTCAGGACAGTGATGACCTCTTAAAGCAGACAAAAGCACAGGATCTTGTAAAATTCGGCTTTGAGTCAGAATTCATCGGAAGACTCCCTGTGAGATGTATTCTTGACAATCTGACGGAACACGACCTCTACTCAATTTTAAAAATGCCCAACAATCCGGTAATTTTGAGCAAACGACTTGATTTTAATGCCTATGGCATCAAAATTGTATTTACAGACAGTGCCTTAAAAGCTCTGGCAGAAAGGGCCTACAGAGAAAACACAGGGGCAAGAGGTCTTGTCAGTGTTGTGGAAGAGTCGCTGCTTGAGTTTGAAGAGAAACTACCTTCACACAATATTTCAAATTTCACTGTTACAAAAGATGTTTTAAAAGACCCTAAAGCGCATCTTGATGCACTTTTATCAAACACAAATTCTTCGAAATGGAGTGACCTTTATGAACAAACCTTTTTGCACCACAAAAATGATATCCTCCACTATATAAAAGAGAACTGGAAAATATTGTCCATCCGTCATGGACTGACACTTTCAGCGGTTCGATGCGATATGGTGGCCCTCTGTTTCTGTAACCATGTCATGGAAATCGAAGATGCCGTAAAAAAAATCAAAACCTTTTATGATTCAGTAAAAGAGATTGAAGTTGAAGTGGCTAAAAATTATGATTTAAACATCATATTTGAAGAGGATGCTGTAGACTTTATAATTGAACAGTTCATAAATCACAATGCAACAAATGAAGAGATATTATCAAAAATATATGATAATTTTTATGACGGCTTTAACCTTATACGTGAAAAAACAGGTA
>CAYZCC010000143.1:0-3545 GCA_964476805.1 uncultured Desulfobacula sp. | reverse complement strand
TATTTTAACAATCTTATCAGGAAAGAGCTAAAATGATTGGAATCTCAAAATTATATTGTGCCACTGTGGAGCCGTCTGATGCATTGCGGTACCAGAGACATTCAGGAGAGATGCCCTCCCACCTCCTGCAGTTTTCAAAGGATAAAAAGCCGGTCGTTGTCTGGAATATGACAAGACGATGCAACCTCAAATGTGTTCACTGCTATGCGCAATCCGAAAATATTGATTATGAAAATGAGCTGACCCATGAGCAGTGCCTTGCCATGATGGATGACCTTGCAGAATTTGGTGTCCCAGTACTTCTCTTTTCAGGCGGGGAACCCCTTGTGCATCCAAGACTTGTGGCGTATGCACAGTATGCTGTCAGCAAAGGTATGCGGGCTGTAATTTCAACCAATGGCACTTTGATTACCCGGGAGAAAGCCAAAAGCTTAAAGGAGATAGGACTCTCCTATGTTGGCATCAGCCTTGACGGTCTTGAAGAGACCCATGATAAATTCAGGGGCGTTAAAGGCTCTTTTCAAAAAGCCATGAAAGCCATTGAAAACTGCCAGAAAGCCGGGATTAAAGTTGGATTGCGCTTTACCATCAATAAGAGAAATGTAAATGATATCCCGGGTATTTTTGACCTTCTTGAAGCCAAGAGTATTCCAAGCGCATGTTTTTATCATCTTGTCTATTCAGGCAGAGGCTCTGAAATTGCAAAGGAAGACCTCTCCCATGAAGAGACCAGAGAGGTCCTTGATCTGATAATGGAGAGAACAAAGCAGCTCCATGACAAAAACGAGCCCAAAGAGATCCTTACCGTTGATAACCATGCGGATGGCCCCTATCTCTATCAAAGACTGCTTGATGAAAATCCTGAAAGAGCCGCTGAAGTTCTTGAACTCCTTGAAATGAATGAAGGCAATAATTCAGGCCGTGGGATTGGTTGTATCTCCTGGGACGGTGAAGTCCATCCGGATCAGTTCTGGAGGGAGAAAAGCCTTGGCAATATCAAGGATAAGCCTTTTTCTGAAATATGGACAGATGTTAACAATGCGTTTTTAATGAAACTCAAAGAGAAGAAAAACCATATCAAAGGAAGATGTGCCGACTGCAGATGGCTTGATATATGTGCAGGAAACTTCAGGGCCAGAGCTGAATCTGTTGCCGGTGACCCCTGGGATTCTGATCCTGCATGTTACCTGACAGATGAAGAGATTAAATAGTGGCAGACACGGGGTTTTCGGTCAGAAACCTGATAATTAAACATTAAACAAGGAGCGAACAATGCTTTTTCCTGATTTCCGGGGACGAAGATTAAGAGTCAATAAACCGTTTCGCAGAATGGTAAGGGAGACAAAACTCTCCTGTGATGATCTGATTCTCCCTCTCTTTGCCATTGAGGGTGAAGATGTTAAAAAACCCATTGAATCCATGCCAGGGCATTTTCAGCTCTCCTGTGATTATATTGTTAAAAAGGCAGAGGAGGCTTATGATGCAGGTGTGCCTGCCATCATTTTATTTGGAATCCCTGATAAAAAAGATCCCCTTGCAACAAGCGCCTATGCCCCGGATTCTATTGTTCAAAAAGCGGTTCAACAAGTTAAAGAGCGTGTCCCTGATATTTTAGTCATAACAGATGTATGCCTATGCGGATATATGGATCACGGCCATTGCGGAGTTTTGGAAAAAGGTATTATTGACAACGATGCCTCCCTTGATCTTCTTGCAAAGACAGCGCTCTCCCATGCTCAGGCAGGTGCTGACATGGTTGCACCCTCTGATATGATGGATGGAAGAGTGGGTGAAATCAGGCAGACACTTGATGAAGAGAATTTTTCTGACATTCCGATCATGTCCTATGCAGTTAAATACAGATCCGCATTTTACGACCCTTTCCGGCAGGCCGCTGAATCGGCTCCCCAGTTTGGTGACAGAAAAACCTATCAGATGGACCCTGCAAATTCCACTGAAGCTTTAAGGGAGGCCACAATGGATGTGGAAGAGGGTGCAGACATTATCATGGTAAAACCCGCCCTCTCCTATCTTGATATCATCTACAGACTGAAAGAGGAGATTGATCTTCCCATTGCGGCCTATAATGTCAGTGGAGAGTACGCTATCATGAAAGCAGGCGAAATCATGGGCTGGGTCAATGCAAATAAAATTATCATGGAAACCCTGCTCTCCATTAAAAGAGCCGGTGCGGATATAATACTGACCTACTCTGCAATTGAAGTGGCAAGGGAATTAAAAAGAGAATGAATCATCCCCAACGACCGGGTCACAGCCATGGGCAGAAGCCGCATCCCCATGCATCCAAGTCAAACACCCTGCGCCTTGTCGCCTGGGAAACCACCCGAAGATGCAACCTGGCCTGCAAACACTGTAGAGCCGTTGCTGAAGACCACCCTTACGAAAATGAACTGGATACAAAAGCTTCCTTTAAACTGCTGGAACAGATAAGAGAAGTGGGACAGCCGATAATTATCCTGACCGGTGGAGAACCTCTTTTAAGGGATGATATTTTTGAGATTGCCTCCTATGGAACAAACCTGGGACTTCACATGGTCATGGCTCCCAATGGCACGTTGATTACAAAACAGAATGCCAGAAAGATGAAAGAATCCGGCATTAAAAGAATCAGTATCAGCCTGGACGGCTCAACGCCAGAGATCCATGATACCTTCCGAGGACTTGAAAATGCCTTTGAAAATTCCATCAGAGGGATTGAAATTGCAAAAAAAACAGGGATTGAATTCCAGATCAACACCACCATCACCAGAACAAACCTTGATGAAATCCCTAAGATTTTAAAACTTGCAGAAGATCTCGGAGCGGTTGCCCACCATATTTTTCTTCTGGTTCCCACAGGCCGCGGGAAATATATTGTCGATAGTGAAATAAATGCAAAAGAATATGAAAAGACGTTGAACTGGTTTTATGATCAGCAGAAAAAAACCAGCCTTCAGCTGAAGGCAACATGCGCCCCACACTATTACAGAATCCTGCGGCAGAGAGCAAAAAAGGATGGAGAAAAGGTAAACTTTGAAACCCATGGCCTTGATGCGGTTACAAGGGGATGCCTTGCCGGTACAGGTTTCTGTTTTGTATCCCATGTCGGCAGAGTCCAGACCTGCGGTTTTCTTGATGTTGACTGCGGTGATATCACAAAACAGCGCTTTAAAGATGTGTGGGAGAATTCAAAAGTTTTTAAAACCTTGAGAGACTTTAACAACCTTGGAAACAAATGCGGTATCTGTGAATTCAAAAATGTCTGCGGCGGATGCCGTGCCCGTGCCTATGAAGCCACCGGCAGTTATCTTGCAGAAGAGCCTTTGTGCTCCTATCAGCCCAGGAAAAACTAAAGCGGGGACCCCATAACCCAATACCTTCCCTTTATTTTCTTTCTTTTTATGATAGAAGCTGTAGAGCAAGACACGCAACAGAATCAATATCATATGAATCCAAAAAGCCATAAAGGGATTCGATGCTCCTGTGTTGTAAAGAAGTCATCGTAGGTGATGGTGAACGGCGAAGAAGATATATTCTTTGCTACA